>JAJYUO010000052.1:537-8173 GCA_021792485.1 Thermoplasmata archaeon | reverse complement strand
GCCAGTACGCAACAACTTCACGTCTCCTTCGCGAAATCCCTCGATAGGGGAACTCGGCGCGCGAACCTTGGCCTCCTACTTATAGCTTGCTCGAGAAAGGGCGCGTCCCGAGGGTCACGCCGTCTATCGAGGTGCCGCACTAGCGATAGATCGCGCTCACCGGCTCGTCGCGACGACGCCCGGGGCGCTCGCGGAGCCCGTGCTTCTGGAACTCTTCGTAGAACTTCAGGGACTCCGCATCCGCGCTCGAGTGGACGGTGCGCATCGCCAGTTCGAAGTGCGCCATCGTGACCTTCGTCGCCTTCGGGTTCTGGCGGATCGCGTTGAGACCGGCCTCCCGGCACAATGCGGCGAGATCGCTTCCGACCAGCCCGTCGGTGCGGGCAGCGATCTCGGGGAGGTTGACGTCGTCGGTCAGGGGCATCAACCGCGTGTGCACCCGGAGGACTTCGAGGCGGCCGGCCGCGTTGGGGGGTTCGACATAGAGCCACCGATCGAAACGGCCGGTACGCAACAGGGCTTCATCGAGGATGTCGGGGCGGTTCGTTGCCGCGATGACGAGCACGCGGTCGAGCGACTCGAGCCCGTCGATGCTGGTCAGCAATTGGTTGACGATCCGCTCGGTCACCCCGCTCGAGTTCTGGAGGCCCCGACGCGGCGCAATCGCGTCAATCTCGTCGATAAAGACGATTGAGGGCGAGGCCTGACGAGCCTTCTTGAATATCACCCGGATCGCCTTCTCGCTCTCTCCGACCCATTTGCTCATGACCTCGGGGCCCTTGACGCTGATGAAGTTCGCCTGGCTCTCGGTCGCGACCGCCTTCGCCAGCAACGTCTTCCCGACTCCGGGCGGCCCGTAGAGAAGGATTCCGCGCGGGGGATCGATCCCCATCTGGCGGTAGACCTCGGGGTTGCGGAACGGAAGCTCGACCGATTCGACCAGGGTCGCGCGCACGCTCTCGAGGCCCCCGACCTCTTCCCATCGGGTGGTGGGGACTTCCACGGCAACGTCCCGCAGGCTCGATGGCTCGATCTGCTTGAGCGCCTCCTTGAAGTCGCGCTCGGTGACCTTCATCCGCTCGAGCAGGGTCAACGGGATCGGCTTGTCGAAGTCGATCTCGGGAAGGTAGCGCCGCAGGGCGCGCATCGCGGCCTCACGCGCGAGCGCTGCGAGATCCGCTCCGACAAACCCGTGGGAAAGCGCCGCGAGATCGCGAAGGACGCGCTCCCGCTCGCGTTCGCTTCCCTCGATCGGCATGCCGCGGGTATGAATCTGGAGGATCTCCAGGCGACCGGCCGCCGTCGGAACCCCGATCTCGATCTCCCGGTCGAAGCGGCCGGGTCGACGCAAGGCCGGGTCGATCGCCTCTTCGCGGTTGGTCGCCGCGATGACGATGACGTTCCCACGGCCGGACAAGCCGTCCATAAGGGTCAGGAGCTGGGCGACCACCCGCCGCTCGACCTCGCCAACGACCTCGTCGCGACGGGGGGCGATCGAGTCGAGCTCATCGATGAAGATGACGCTCGGGGCGTCCTTCTCAGCCTCTTCGAACTTCTCCCGAAGCTCCTTTTCGCTCTCCCCGTAGTATTTGGAGATGATCTCGGGGCCCTGGATGCCGATGAAGTGGGCCCCGGCCTCGTTCGCCACGGCCTTCGCGATGAGGGTCTTCCCCGTCCCCGGCGGACCGTACAGCAACACGCCCTTCGGCGGGGAGATCGCGAGCCGATCGAAGAGTTCCGGGTGTTTGAGCGGAAGCTCGATCATCTCCCGGACCCGGCCCAGCTTCTCCCGCAGGCCCCCGATGTCCTCGTACGAAACGCGAGGCGCGGCGATCTCCGCCTCGCTCACGGTCTCTTCTTTGATCGTGATCAACGTCGTGGGAGAGACCTGCACGATTCCTTTCGGCTGCGTGCTGACGACCATGAACGGCAGCGAACCCCCCATCAGGAACACGCCGGGAATGACGAAGACGTCCCCCCGAACGAACGGCCGACGGGCGAGCGCCTTCTGGACGAAGCTCTCGAGCCCGGGGCCGAGGTCCATCCGGGCGGATCCGGCGTAGATCGGTGCGATAGTGATCGCTTCGGCGCTCGGGCAGTCGATCCGCTGCACCTGGACCCGGTCGCCGATGCTGACCCCGGCGTTCCGGCGGAGGATCGCCTCAAGCCGAATCAGCCCCCTCCCTTCGTCCTCGGGGATCGCCTTCGCGACGATCGCGGGGGTCATCTTCCGACCGCGCACTTCGACGATGTCCCCTGCCGCGACCTTGAGGCGTTGGCGGGTCCGCTCGTCGATGCGCGCCGTGCCGAGACCCACGTCCTGCTGCGCGACCTCGGCGACCTTCAGGTGCAGGGCTTCGGCCATCGCGCTCTATCAACGGGAGGGGTGCGATATATAGAGTATCTCCGCGCGAGGAAGCCCGCGACTCGCAGGTTAGGGAGATATCTATCGTCCGGACATGGGTCCCTTTCATGGGGCCCGACGATGCGCTACGACGGCTCCGCCGCCTGCTCGAGGCCGCCGAGTACCAGGTCTCCGAGCGCCCGGAAGGGTGGGCGGCCGTGCGATCTTCGGAGCGCCGCGTCATCGTCTTGTTGCGCGACGTGCGCTCCCCGCGGGACGTCGAGCCCGCATTCCCGCCCGATGCCATCCATCGCGCGATCGTGTACCCGGCCGAGCCGGGAGACGTGGCTCGGTCGCTCGCCGGGGATCGCGGCATCGAGGTGTTTACGCCCGCGACCATCGCGCTCGCTTTGGGGGAGATCCTCCTCGGCGCCGCCGAGGAGAGGGCGGAAGCGGCCGCGCCCGACGATGCTCTGGAGCTCCCACCGTCGGTCGTTCCACCGGGAGACCAAGCGGTCCTGCCCCGCCTTGCCCGCGAGGAGGCGGAGCGGATCGTCACCGAGCCGGGTCTGCGGCCCGTCCTTCGTTGGGTCCCGTACCTCGTCGCCCCGTACCGGGTCCGGGCCCCATCCCCTCACGGTGGGCCCGGACGGACCAGCGAGCACCTCGTCGCGGTCAACGCGGTACGCGGACGTGCTGAGAGCTGGGAGCCGAGCGACTACGAGCTCGGGGCGCTCCCGGAAGAACGGATGTCGCTCCCGGACGCCGAGATTGCGGCCGACGACGCGCGCGCGATTGCGACCGAGTGGATCCGCCGCCGCCACGCCGTGCGAGTCGACCACACCGAACAGCACGGAGGCACCGTCGTGGTCGAGACCCGAAGGGTACCGCCGCGCCCGGAGGACGTGCGGGTCGGTCAGTTCGGCCGCATCTACGTCCCGTTCTGGTACTTTGAGGGCACCGCCGGCCGCGTCGTGCTGAACGCGGTGACCGGCCGACGCTATCCCGGGGACGAGGAGCGCGAAGCCACGCTCTAGCGAGGCGCTACGGCGTGCGCAGGGCCCGCCGGGCCAAGACGAGCGCGATCGCGATGAAGAGGGCCGCCCAGCCGAGGAGACCGGCGAGGTAAATCTCCGGCGGATAGCTGTAGAACCGCGACGAGCTGAACAGGGTTTCCCTCAGGACGTTCACGCACATCGACACCGGGTTGTAGGCCGCGATGTTCCGCAGCCAGCCCGGCTCGGTGGTCGGAGGATACAGGGCGTTCGACAGGAAGAGGATCGGCAGGTTGAGGAGGTTGACGACGCCGAAGTACGACTGCGGGCTCTCGAAGGCGAAGCCAAACGCGAGGAACAGCGCGTTGAACATCAAGGAGAGCACGAGGACCGCGGCGAAGATCTCCGAGGCGCCCACCACGCCGGGGGAGCCCGAGATCGTGAGGCCGACAAACCCCGATACATGCGCGAGCAGGACCGCAAGGCCCAAGACGAGGAACGTCGGGATGAGCCCCATCAGCGAGCGGAATAGGAGGGGCGAAAGGAATATCGATGAACGCGGCGCGGGCGTCGCGACCTGACGCTTCACGATCCCGAGACCCTTGTCAAAGATGACGTTCGCTCCCGAGAACAGGGACATCGTGAGGGCGACGAACCCGACCATCCCGACGGAGAAGAACGAGAAGTAGTTCGGGGCTCCAAGGCAGGCGCCGGGCTGCAGGCAGAGCTCGTTGATCGAGCCGAATCCCTGCCCGAAGAGCACCAAATATAGGATGGGGACGAGCAAGCTCGACATGATCCAGACGGGGGTCCGGATGTACCGGAGGAACTCCCGCCGCAGCAGCGCGCCGAGCTCGCGCAGCATCAGGGCCTTCCTTGGCGGTGCATCGCGTTCATTCGCTCGGAGATAAATCCGGCCGTGTCGGGCTCCTCCTCGCCGCGATACGCGCGGCCCGTGAGTTCGAGGAAGACTTCGTCCAGGCTCGGCTTGCGGATCTCCACGCTCGCGAGTTCGACCCCGGCGCGGTCGCACGTCGTGACAATCGATGGGACGAGCGGCTCGCCTCGGGAACACTTGACCCGAAAGAACCCGTCCTTGCGTGTGACGCCTTGGACCCCTGGGATTGCCTGGAGGAGAACGGTCAGGTCCTCTCCCTTCGTGGGCTTCACGACGACGGAATCCCCTCCGGTCTTCTCCTTGAGTTCGGCCGGCGTGCCCGCGCCGACGATCTTGCCGTGGTCGACGATCGCGATCCGGTCGCACAACTGGTCGGCCTCCTCTAGGTAGTGGGTGCTCAGGAGGAGGGTCAGTCCGGTGTCGTGACGCAGATCCCTAAGGTACTTCCAGAATCCGGCCCGTCCTTGCGGGTCGAGGCCGAGCGTCGGCTCATCCAAAAAGAGAATCCGGGGTTGATGGACGATGCCGACCGCGAGCTCGAGGCGTCGGCGCATCCCTCCCGAGTATCCCTTCACCGCTCGGTCGGCGTACGGGGCCAGGTCCATCTGCTGAAGGAGTTCGCGAATGCGGCTCTTCGACTCGGAGCGGCTCATGCCTTGAAGGCCCGCTTCGACCTCGAGATTCTCTCGGCCCGTGAGCTCTCCGTCGGCGGTCGAGATCTGGAACGCGAGTCCGATGCGTCGGCGCACCTCCTCGGGTTGCTGGGTGACGTCAAGCCCGTCGACCAGCGCCCGCCCACTCGTCACGCGGACGAGCGTCGTCAGGATCGAGATCGTGGTCGTCTTGCCGGCGCCGTTGGGCCCCAGAAGACCGAACGCCTCCCCGGGCTGGACGTGGAAGGAGATCCCGTCGAGGGCCCGGACGGTGCCACCATAGACCTTCACGAGGTCCTGCGTCGCGATCGCAAGGTCACTCATCGAAGTCCTCCAATCCCCGATGGGCCCGACCGGACGGGCGTCGGTTCTGCATCTGGGTGCGGCCGATACGCGCGCAGATAAAAGGAGCGGGCGAGCGCGGAAGGGGCCCATCCTAGGCCGAGATCGAACGGCCCCCGGCACGCGTGAAATACCGCTCTCTCCTCCTGGGGGTCGTGCTGTTAGAACAGCTGCACATCGGTCCCTACCAGAACTTCAGCTACCTCGTCGCAGACCGGGACGGGGGTGAGGGATTCGTGATCGATCCGTCGTTCGAGCCGACCGACCTGCTCGACGCGATCGACCGGCACAACGTCCGGGTTCGGTTCATCCTGAACACCCACCGGCATCCGGACCATACCGCAGGGAACGCGCGGGTGAAGGAGCACACCGGCGCGAAGGTCGTCGCCCATCGCGCGGCGCCGATCGCCCAGGACATCTCCGTCGAGGACGGCAGCTCCCTCGATGTCGGGACGCTGCACATCGAGGTCATCGGGACGCCCGGGCACACGCCGGACTCTGTGTTCTATCGATTCGACCCGTACGTGGCGACCGGCGACACTCTGTTCGTCGGAGAGTGCGGGCGCACCGACCTCCCGGGCGGCGATACTGCTCAGATGTTTGACACGCTGATTCACAAGGTCCGCGCGCTGCCGGACGACCTTGTGGTGCTCCCGGGCCATGATTACGGACCGACGCCGACCTCCACGATCGGCGACGAGAAGCGCGACAACTACACGCTCGAAGTGCGCACGCTCGACGAGTTTCTCCGTTTCATGGAGCAGGAGTAGGCGAATGAGCGCGTCGCGCCTGCCCGTGGAGCGCTCGCTCCTCATTACGGGAGCGCGCCGCGAAACTCTCGGGATCCCGTCCGCTTCGGAGCTCATCGCGATGCTGCGCCACGAGAGCGGAGCCTCCGAGGCTCTGATTGCCCTTTTCGACGCTCGTTCGATCGCGGGCGAGCGCCATCTCGTTTCCGCTTGGGCGCACCTTGGCCGCAGCCGCCGGTCCGGCGCGCAACGACTGCGCGATCGTGGAGCCGAGTTCGCGCTCTACGTCTCAGGGGAGGATCAGCTCGCACGAGCGCTGGCGAAGGTGGGTGTGGGTCCGTCGACCGAAGAGTTCGTGCTCGTGGTGGAGCGGCCGCGCTCCTTAGAGGAGACTCTCGCGGCGTTCCACCTCGTCGCGGACACGACGGTCTTTCCCCGGGAACCGGACGAGGCGACGATGGAGCGACTCGGCATCACGGGCGCCGAGCGCGGCGCCGTCCCGAGATCGTCGTGGGAGGGTCTGGTACTCGAACGGGTAGCGCTGGTCGACCTCGCGCCCACCGGGCCCTCCCATGCGGGCCGCCCACCAAATTAAGATAGGCCGGGTCGGTGGCCGCCGGGACCGGCGGTCGGTGCAGGTGTAATCTAGTGGTAGGATGTCAGCCCTCCAAGCTGACCACCCGGGTTCAAATCGACGGAGGGCACCCCCCCTCCGTGCGGGAAGCTCCCGGCACCTGCATTCCGCCGGTCTATCTTCCGGAGGCGCGACGTTTATCCGGCACCGCTGGCATGGGTCCTCCCGCGCTGAGGTAGCCTAGCCCGGAAAGGCGCCAGCCTTGAAAGCTGGTGGCGGCGACGCCTCGGGAGTTCAAATCTCCCCCTCAGCGCCCCTCGTCCCGTCCTGCAGGATATATGGGCGGGCTCTCGTCACCGTGCGGATGAGCGCACCCGCAGCGGCGACCCCGCTGATCGAACAATACGAGCGGGTCCGCCAGCGATATCCCGGCCATCTCGTCCTGTTCCGCGTCGGAGACTTCTTTGAGACGTTCGGCGACGATGCCAAGCTCCTGGCGCGCGAGTTGGACATCCAGCTGACCGCCCGAGGGCCGGACGCGAGCGGCCAGCGACTCCCCATGGCCGGCGTTCCCTACCATGCGATTGAAACCTACCTCGCCCGGCTGGTCCACAAGGGACATCGGATCGCCCTCTGCGACCAGGTCGAGGATCCGCACGAAGCGAAAGGGCTCGTTCGGCGCGAGGTGACGAGGGTGGTCACGCCCGGCACGGCCGTCGAGGAGGGGATCCTCGGCGGGCCGGACCACAACTTCCTCGCGATCGCCCATGCCGGACGGGACGGAGACTCCTGGGCGGCGGTCGACGTCTCGACCGGGGAGTGGTACCACGGGACATCGGAAGGACCGGGGAACGAAACGCTCTGGATCCGCCTCGCCCCGTTCTTCCCCCGAGAACTGCTCATCGATGTCCCCGGAGAGTCTTCGCAGGAACTCGCGCAGCGGGCCCGGCGAGAGTTCCCACAGGCTCGAATCGAGATCGCTCCGGAACCGCTGGCCGCCGAGGAGCTTCCGACGGCATTGCGCGAGGAAGGGACTGCGACGCCGGCGATCGATCGGGCCGACCGCTCTCTTGCCGCGTAC
>JAJYUO010000052.1:0-527 GCA_021792485.1 Thermoplasmata archaeon | reverse complement strand
CGGCCTGCGGGGCGCCGCCCGTTGCTCCCCCATGAGCGGAGCCCCTTCTCCGCGCATCGTCCGGGGCGGTGTTGGGACGCAGTGGCCTCATCGGCTGCGGATGACGGCCGACGCGGCCGCGCGGAGAGGGGGAAGATATCCCCGCACTTCGGTTCCACCCGTGTCTCCGCGTACATCCGCGCGACGCAACCACGCCTTCTTTCGGTCCTCGCGCTCGCCGATCGGTCGACCGCTCGCCGGACCCTCGTGCTGGACACGAAGACACTCCGGCACCTTGAGATCAGTCGCCCGATGAACCCGGACGATCCGAACGGGCCCACGCTTCTCTCCGCGTGGGACGAGACCGTGAGCGCCGCCGGGCGACGCACGCTCTCGTTCTGGCTCGCCCACCCGCTCGCCGAGATCCCAGCAATACGAGCACGCCAGGATGCGGTCGCTACGTTCGTCGGCCGGGGTGCATCGATCGCCACGATCCGTGCGTCCCTCGCCCGGATCCCAGATCTTGCTCGGATCGCCTCGCGCGTCGC
>JAJYUO010000051.1 GCA_021792485.1 Thermoplasmata archaeon | reverse complement strand
CGAGATCGAGGCGAAGTTCCGGGGAACGCTCCACTCGACCTTTGGCGGGAACCCGCTCGCATGTGCCGCCGGCGTCGCCGCGCTGGACGTCCTGGTCGACGAACGGATCGACGAGCGGGCGGAGCGCCTCGGGACCCTGGGGCGGGAGCGCCTGCGGGAGCTGTCGAACCCCCGGATCCGCGAGGTGCGGGGGCTCGGCATGATGATCGGGATCGAGCTCAAGGAGCGGGCGGCGCCGTACCTCGAGGAGCTGCGCCGGCGCGGCTATCTCGCCAGCGCCGCGGGTCCCGAGGTCATCCGCCTGCTTCCGCCGATCCCGATATCGGAGGCGGACTGGAGCTCAGCGCTCGGCACGATCGACGAGGTCCTGCGCGATGGTCGGTGAGGCTGCTCTTCTCACCGAGCTCCTCGAGGCGTACAGTCCGTCGGGCGACGAGGCCGCCGGGGTCCGCGCGTTCCTCCGCATCGCGGCGAACCTCGGCTTTGGGGTCGAGACGGACGCGATCGGCAACGGGATCGCCCGTTGGGGCCACGGGCGCCCGCAGGTAGTATACCTCGGGCACATCGATACGGTTCCCGGACGGATCCCGGTCCGTCGGGAAGGGACCCGCATCTGGGGGCGAGGGGCGTGCGACGCGAAGGGGCCCCTCCTCTCCGCGCTGCTCGCCCATCCCCCGGTCCGCTCCCGGGGAGAGCTGGTCGTCGTCGCCTCGGTCGGGGAAGAGTCCGACAGCCGCGGCGCACGGCACCTCGTCCCTTCGATGGCGCCGGACGCGGTCATCGCCGGAGAGCCGACCGGTTGGGACGGCGTGGCCATCGGCTACAAGGGGGATCTTCGGCTGCGCGCGATCGTGCATGGGGTGCGCCGCCATCTCTCCTCCCCCGATCCCACGACCACGGAGCGCGCGATGGCGTGGGCCGGTACCGTCCGGGCGCTCGCCGAGACGGCGGCCGATCGCTTCCGTTCCCTTACCGTCAAGATCGACACGATCCGATCTTCCCACGACGGCGGGAAGGAATCGGTCGAGGTCGTGGTCGACCTACGGATTCCGCCGGGTCGAACCGTGGCCTCCGTCGTCGGCTCCCTGCCGCCGCTCGCCGACGGCGACACCCTCGAAACGATCGCCTCCATCGAGCCGTTCGAGAGCGGCCGCTCGGACCCGGTGGTCCGAGCGCTCGTCGATGGGATTCGGGCGCACGGGGGCCGTCCGACGCTCTGGCGCAAGGGCGGCACGTCCGACCTCAACCTCGTCGCCCCGGCATGGGGAATCGGCGGCGCGGCCTACGGTCCCGGGGACGCTCACCTCGACCACACCGACGAGGAGATGCTCGACCTCGAGGACCTCGCCACGAGCGCAGGGGTGCTGCGGGCCGCGTTCGGGCGGCTGCTCGAGGGCCTCACTCCTCGAGGATCGGCGCCCGGTGGTGGATGAACTGGCCGTTCTGTAGTTCGCGCGCCGCCTCGCGCAACTCCTCCGGGCGATTCATCACGATCGGGCCGTACCACGCGACCGGCTCGCCGAGCGGCCGCCCCGTCACCCAGAGGAATCGAAGCGGTTCGTCCGCGGAGGCGATCCGCGCACGTTCACCGGGTCCGTATAGGAGCGTTTCACCCGGCCGCGCCGGGGGACCCGAGGTCGTGTCGAAGGCACCGGAGCCGCTCACGACCTGGGCGAAGGCGGTGTGGCCGCGCGGAGTCCCGAGCTCGATCGATTCATGGGAGGGCAAGCGGATATCGAGGTACGTGGGATCGACGGAAAGGCCCCGTACCGGGCCCGCGACGCGGTCGAACGTCCCGGCGATCACGCGGACGCTGCCGCCGTGCTCGAGCGGAACGCTCGGGATCTCGGCGCCGGAGAGCCCCCGGTATGCCGGTTGCGCCATCTTCTCCTTCGCGGGCAGGTTGACCCACAGCTGGAACCCGGAGAGCCGTCCGTCCGACCGTCGCGGCATCTCCTGGTGGATGATGCCGCTGCCGGCGGTCATCCACTGGACATCGCCGGGTCCGATCGTGCCGGAGTTGCCGAGCGTGTCGCCGTGGGCGACCTCGCCTTCGAGCATGTAGGTGACCGTCTCGATCCCCCGGTGAGGGTGCCACGGGAAGCCGGCCAAATAGTCCTCCGGGTTCGAGGAGCCGAAATCGTCCAGCAGGAGGTACGGATCGAACAGGGGAACCTGACGGTTGCCGAACATCCGCCGAAGGCGGACCCCGGCCCCTTCCATTGTCTCGATCCCGGGAAAGCGCCGGGCGACGGCGCGGAGAGGAACGGTCATGGCATCATCGCCTACCGGATACGGGGGAGCACGGTGGTATAAGCGTGAGCGCACGCCCTCGCCACCCCATGGATCGGGGGAACCTCCCATCCGCTGCGGAGGGGGCCGATCACTCGACCTTCATGTACTTGCGGCCGACCAAGGTCCCCGCGAGGACAAGGAGCCCCGCGAAGATCGCCACGTAGCCGAGGTAGAGCCAGTCGAAGCTGCCGCTGACGACGACGCCGCGTCCCAACAGCGCCGTGTAGGTCACCGGGTTCCAGTTGGCGATCGTAGCCATCCAGCTCGGGAAGTTCGCGGTGGGGAAGAGCGCCCCGCTCGCAAACATGAGCGGCATCATGATGAAGTTCGAGATGACGCCCGGGGTTTGCCAGTCGGTGCTTGATGCGGTCACCGCAAGGAACAGGCTCGAAAAGCCCAGTGCAAGGAAGATCAGCGCGAGGACAAACCCGGCCCACATGAGCGGAGTCCCTCCGAGGGTAACTCCGAACGCGAGGGCGGCGACGATCATCACCGGGATCTGAACAAGCCCCCGCGTTGCCGACCCAAGCGCCTTGGCGACGAAGACCGTCGACTTGGACGTGGGCGTGAGCAAGATCCGCTTCATGTATCCGAATCGCTTGTCCTGAATCGTGCTCATCGCGCCGAACATCCCGACGCTGAGCATCGAAGTGGACAACACTCCCGGGAGCAGGAACTGGGTGTAGCTCGAGATCGTGATGTGCAGCAGCCGCTCAAGCTCGGAGATCGGAACGTTGGCGAAGCTCGAACCGAAGAAGGCGAGCCACATGAACGGCTGGACGACCGTGATGACGAGAACCCAGGGGTTGCGGAATGTTCGAAGGAGCTCTCGGGAGTAGAGCCCGGTGAACTGGCTCATCTGACCGATGCGATGGGCCCCCGTAGCCGACGGCGCCACGACGTTCGCGTTCGGAAGAACGACGGTGTGCTCGGTCTCGACACTCATCCGCGGGCCCTCCGGACGTTGGCGTAGAACTTGCGGTAGTCCTGGACCTCGCTTCCCGCCTGGTCGATCCGCTTGCCGGTGAGTTGCATGAATACGGACTCGAGGCTCGGTTTCTCGACGTTGATCTTACGGATCAGGTCCGGCTTTAGGTGATCGAAGAGGCGGGGGAGGAACTCCTCCGAGCGATCGACCTTGAGGATCCACGTCCGTCCCTGGGCCCGAACCTCGTGGACGCCGGGGATCGCGCGCAGTCGAGCCTCGTCGGTCGGCTCGCCGGTCTCGAGTTCGATGTAGTCCGCTTGGACCCGAGCCTTGAGGTCGTTGGGCGCTCCCATCGCGGCGATCTTGCCTTGGTCGAGGATCGCGACCTGGCTGCAGAGGGCGTCCGCCTCCTCGATGTAATGGCTCGTGAGGAAGATCGTGATCCCGTACTCCCGGTTGACACCCGTGATGAGCTCCCAGAGCATCCGCCGTGTACCGGGATCGAGGCCGATCGTCGGCTCGTCCATGAAGATGATCTGGGGCTCGTGCAGGAGGGCCAGCGCAATCTCGAGCTTCTTCCGCATTCCGGTCGAGTACGTGCTGACCTTGTTGTTCTTGAACTCGGAGAGAGCGAAATAGTCGAGGAGCTGCTGGGCCCTCCCCTTCCAGTCGGAAACCCGCTGGAACTTCGCCTGGAGCCAGAGGTTCTCCCAGCCCGAGAAGTCGTCGTCGAGGATCACTTCGGCCGCGACCCACCCGATCCGCTGCTTGACCTCCATCGGGTAGGTGCGAACATCAAATCCCGCGACCCGCGCATCGCCTCCCGTCAGGGCCGAGAGGCCCGTGAGGACCTTGATGATGGTCGTCTTTCCGGCTCCGTTGGGTCCGAGCAGGCCGAAAATCCCGCCGCTGGGAACGCGGAAGGTGACGTGATCGACCGCGGTCATCGAGCCGTAGGCCTTGGTGATGGCATCCGCTACGATGGCGTCCTCAGTCACGAGAACCTCCGCGGGAGCGACCGCCTCCGAGCCGTGCAAGACCTTGACGAAGCTCGGCGCGGGCGCGAGCCAGCGTCCGCGCCCGAGCCCGAGCGTCCGGGATCGACAGCGGCGAGCGATAGATCTCCTCGAATCCCCGGATCGCGTTGTGGAGTTGGTCCAGCATGATCGTGGCTCTCTCGGAAGGCTCGACGATATCTAGGATCACGCTTCGCAGCTCGGCGAAGCGCCCCCCCCGCTCGCGGATGCGGCTGCGGAGATCGGCGAGGCGCGCCGCCCCGCGCGGGGTTAGGATGTAGACCTTTCGCCCATCCTGGCGCCCGATCCGCGCCTCGCCGCGCGCGACGAGCCCTCTCAGGCTCGGGTAGATCGCGCCCGCTCCCGGTCTCCAAGAACCCCGCGTGAGATCCTCGATACGCTGCGCGAGCTCCCCTCCATAGATCGGCGCGCGGCTCATCATGGCGAGCGCGTAGGACCCCACCAGGCCTCCCGGCCATCGACGGCGCGTTGCTCGGTGCGGTGTCACAACCGTCGTGATCGGGGCGCGATATATATATCGGTATCGTCTTCTATAACGAAGCGGACGCCCCGGCCGCTCGCGCCCGTGCGGGGGAGACTGCCGACCCACCGGAAGTAAGATATCCTACGATCGCCCCGCTAGGGCGGTCTGCATGGCAGCTGTTCGATACTGTCCGGCGTGTGGGCGACCCGTCGACGCCAGCGCTGCGTACTGCCCCGCGTGCGGACGGGCCATGCCGCCGGTCGGAACTCCGCCTCAGTATCCGCCACCGGGCGGGCCGGCTCCCTCGTGGGGACCGGGCACCCCGGGGGCGACAGGAGCGCCTCCGCCGCTCCCGGGGCCCGGGGATGCCGTGCCGGTCGAGCGGTGGGGCCCCGTCGATGTCGGCGCGATGCGATGGGTTCTCGTGGCGTCGATCCTGGGACTTGTGGCGTTTGCGATCACGATCGCCCTCCCGACCATCCTCGGTGTGGCGCTCTCGAGCCTCAGCGCCTCCGGCCTCAAGGTGTTCACCACCACGGTGGTCACCACGCTCGTCGTGGTTGTCGCGGTCTCGGGGGTGTTCTCTGTCGTTCAGTACTTCCTGTACGGGCGCTCGTTCGCCGCGCTCGTTCCCACCGATCCGAGGTTTCGCACTCCGAGCCGCCTCAGTTGGCTCGCGATCGCCGGCGTCATCATCGCGATCGGGGGGATCGCATGGGTGCTCTACGTCGCCGGCGACATCGTGTCGTGCGCGGCCGGGGTGACCCCGGTCCCGTCGTCGTGCATCACTGCCTACACCGGCCGGCTCGTCGCAGGAGTTGCGATCACCTTGGTCGGTGGCCTCCTTGGGCTCGTGGGCCTAATCGGAATCTGGCTTGGCCTATGGAGATTGGGAACCCGCTACGATGCGGCCCTGTTCAAGGTGGGGATGGTGCTCTCGATCTTCCCCTACCTCAACCTCGTGGGCTACATTCTTCTGGCCATCGCGGCGGGGGGCGTGCTTAAGCGCGCGAGGGGCCGTGCGACTCCGACCGCAAGCTGAGGGCTCCGACACCGGCGACGCGGAAGGTCCTTAGGTGCGTACGTCCCTCTCCTGCCGGTCCGATGCCGTACGTCGAGTACGATGAGATCGAGGCGATCTGTCCGGAGTGCGGTCGCGTCTTCCGCTCAGAAGAGACCCTCGCGGCGCACCAAGAGGAGTCCCATGCGGGCCTCGAAGAGCGGCCTCCTTCTCCCAAGCGCCCTGCCCGGCCCCCGGAGACATAGGGCGCGGCGCACGGCTTCGACCGCACGGGATTCGGACAGGGAACGGGCGGCGATGGAAGTCGAATCGGCCCGGGGCCCGGCCCATCCGGAAGAGGGCCTGACCTTTGGGGCCGCGGACCGGCGGCGAGATCGCGCGAGACCGGTCCGGGCTTTGAATCTAAACCCCGCCGGAAAGCCATTGTGAATCAAAACCCGACAGCGTGAATCAAAACCCGAGGATCGAGGGAGGTTTAGATTCAAAGCCACCGGTCCGAGCGAGGTTTTATCTCGAGGAGGCTCAAACCGGGTTGACCCCGGATTTAGGTGGGAGGCCTCCCGTGACGGTTGAGGGTAACGCGATGACCGAAGGCAAATTCCTCGGAGTGGCCCGACCCGCCGAACTACAGACGTCGGTGCACGGAGGCGTGTAGCATGGCCGTCGACAACATCTCGCTCATCGTGGACCTCCTGATCCTCGCCACCGTGGCGGTATTCTACACCGGGTTTTACGTATGGTTCAACTTCCGACGCAAGGACCTCGATCGGGCGGTCACCGGCCTTCGGGAGGGTGCGTTGCTGCTCGTCATCGTCGCGTTCATCACGGGAATCATCGCCCTATGGGGGGAGATCACCTTCCCGCTTCCGGGGTCGTACAACGTCTTTTTCTTCGACCCGCTCGGGTTGTTCGCGCTGCTGATCGGGGCGTTCGGCCTCGCGGTTTGGTTCCGGTTGCCCACCAGCTTCGTCGGAGTCTTCGGAGTCGTCGTGGGCAGCGGAGTCATCCTCTACGGGGCACGGGCGTATCAGCTCCACCTCACGATGGACCCGCTGGAGACGTTCTTGCTCTACGTCGCATTCGGGGCCCTCGCCATCGCCTCCCTCGTTCCGGCGTTGTTCATCGACTGGTTTATCATAGGCCCGAAGGTGCCCAACGTCCAACCGATCCCCTCGACCGAGACTCCGGCCTATCCCCGCATGTGGACCGCCCTCCTCGGCGCGTTCATGGCGCTTACCTTCCTCGCCGGGCTGGCGGCCATGCTCTATGCGATCAACATCGTATGGGCGCACCTCGCGTGATGGGAACGAAGCGGCGCCGCTCACCCGGAGCCCTCCGTCAACGGAAGGCGAAACCGCTTCCCGCTCCCTTGCCGGTCGGGTGAGGGAGCGGGGACCCAACGTTCTCTCCTTCTTTGGCCAACCGCGGTCCGCGCGTTGATCGGGGAACGCCGATCGGTCGACGATTCCCGCCTCGGGAACGGCTTTCGGCTTCGGACCGAACGCGCGGGGTCGCGGGCGATCCTCTCGCTAGGCGTCGAGGAACGGATCCGGCGGCGACCGATTCTCCCCGCGCGCCGCCGATGGGGCCGGACGCCGCGTCCGCGGCTTGTGGTGGGGTCGGACGCCCAGCGCCGCGAGCAGGTCTTCCCGGGTCACGATCCCGATCAGGTTACCCTCGGCATCGACCACCGGCACGCGGTTGATGGACCGTTCGCGCATCAACCGTGCCACGTCGGAGATCGGCGCATCCCCGCGGAGCGTGATCGCTGGGCGGGTCATCACGTCCTGAACGCGGCCGTTGCGCAACCGGTTGCGGCAGACATCGAGGATCCCCTCCCCCTGGGGTGGAGCCGATTCGAGCAAGAGATCGAGGATCCCGCGGGGCGATGCGACGCCGGCGGAGAGCTGGAGATCCCGGGCGATGTCCTTCTCGCTGATGACCCCCACTACGCGCTGGTGCTCGTCCACCACGGGGAGTCCCGATATGTGGAACTGCCGAAGGATGCGGGCCGCCTCCTCTAGGCGCGTGTCGGGGTGGGTCGTCATCACCGGGCGCGTCATCACGCCCGAGACCGTTGAGGGTGTTACCATTGGAGTCCTCGGTGAAATCCGACGGGAGTCGGGCGGGATAAGGGGGGCGTCGAGTCCGCTCGACGAACGGAAGGTCGGGGCCTCGGTCGGTCAGGCGCGATTCACGGGGCCTTCAAACGTGCGGAGTCGGCTGAATCGAACAATGATCGACTCTCCCGCCACGTCCTCCGCGTCGGCAGGCGACCGCAAACCCTCCCGGATCCGATCCGCCTTGCACCTCCCTTCTCGGCGGGCAACTCCGGCCGCGACGTCCGCGGCCCCGACGCCGTCGGACACGGTCGAGATCGTCCGCGAGCTATTGAACGAGCTCCGGCGCGAGCGCAGGGAGGTCTTGGAGCCGTTGCTGCGCCGGATGTCGGCGCTCGGCCAAAGCTTGAGCGCGGGAAGGGCGGTCCCTGCCGACACGCTCCGCTCCGGTCTCGAGATCTGGCAGAAGT
>JAJYUO010000050.1 GCA_021792485.1 Thermoplasmata archaeon | reverse complement strand
CGGCGGACGAACCGTCCCAACGCACCGAACGCTCTGACGAGGAATCGACCGACGAAGTGGAGGAATCGCCCGACGAAACGCCTTCCACAGCGCACCCAGAGAGCCGTTCGATACCACCGCACGACCCCCCGAACGCACGCACCGAACGAACCGACCGAACGCCTATCGACCCGTTTGCCCCCTCTGAGGGTCCTGCAGACCCGGCGAACGAACGCACGGTTCGGTAACGTCATCGAGCCGAAACGGGCGGGATCTTTCCCGACGGTCTATTCCCGATTGAGCCCACAAGTCCGACAGAATCGCTCCCCCTGCCCAAGCGGCCTGCCATTGTTCGGACAGAAGTTGGTTGGAGCCGAAGCAGGAGGTTGAACTCGGGCAGTCGGTGGCTCGAGGGCGGGCGAAGAGGTCGCCGTCGAGGATCCCACGGTCGAGGATGAGACCGTCGGCGGAGGAGGCAGGACCGGAGGGGCGGGGGAGAGGTGGGTCGCCCGGGTGGGCCGTTATACAATAGGGGGAGGGGGGACCTCCGTCTACGCGCCCCTCTTACCTCCTCTGCCCCTGAGGACCATGACCCAAACAGCCACGACGATTACGACGGTGACGATCGCACCCAGGATATAGTAGCCCGTCAGGCCCGAGAATCCCAGGAAGGTAGTCGGGCTGGGCGGCGGATTCGCGACCACATTAGATCCGTGGACGTTCACGGTTCCTTGGTTCGTCAACGACGGATTCCCGCCCACTACGATGGAGTACTCGTACGATCCATTCGGAGCCATGATCATCAACGTGCTTGCGGCAGTCGTCCGCTCGATACCGCCCGAATCCAGTGCCGTTCCGGGCGGTATGACGGAAGGCGAGGTCCCGTTCAGATAGACCGTCCACGATGCGCCCGTCGGAGTCCCCGCGGGACGATCGAAGGTCACTCCATAGGTCCGGACGAAGACGACAGAGGCTCCGTTAGCAGTTCCGTTAATGGTAAGCGTGAATGGCGAAAACGTTGCGGTGTAGTTGGCTGCCGTCCAAAGAGTGAGCGCGTAGCTACCGTTGGGTTCTGCGAAACTGATCGTGGCGGTGGTCGAACCGTGCGCCGCACCCCCCGAGATATTGACCTGCCACGAGGTGCCCGCGGCGAGCCCGCTCTCCGTGAACGTCACCGGATAGGTCACCTGCGTGAAGACGAGGGTCGGCTCGCTCACCGACGTGCCATTGACCGTCAACGATCCCGAATAGGGCAATGTCGTCTGGTGCCAGCCAGGCACGTCGACGATGCCGTAGGAGTAGCTCCCGTTCGGTTCCGGGAAGGTGAGGGTGTCCGTCGTGGAACTCTGCAGCACTCCGTTCAGGGTCACCGACCAGCTCGTGCCCGACGGCAACCCCGTCTCCGGGAACGTCACGGGGTAGGTCACCTGCGTGAAGACTAGGATCGGTTCGCTGACCGACGCGCCGTCCACTGTCACCGTCCCGGAATACGGCAGGGTCGTCTGGTGCCAGCCAGGCACGTCGGCGATGCCGTAGGAGTAGCTTCCGTTCGGTTCCGGGAAGGTGAGGGTGTCCGTCGTGGAACTCTGCAGCACTCCGTTCAGGGTCACCGACCAGCTCGTGCCCGACGGCAACCCCGTCTCCGAAAACGTCACCGGGTTGGTTACTTGGGTGAACACCAGGATCGGTTCGCTCACCGGGGCGCCGCTCACCGTCACCGACCCCGAATACGGCAGATTCCTCTGATGCCAGCCCGGGACGTCCGCGATCGAGTAGGCGTAGGTTCCGTTCGGTTCCATGAAGCCGATCGAGCCGGATAGGGAGGAGTGCGTCGTGCCGTTCACCGTCACCGACCAGTTCGTCCCGCTGGGAAGTCCGCTCTCGGTGAACGTCACCGCATACGCCACCCGCGTGAACGCGATTGCCTCCGAGGTGGGCGCTCCGTTCACGGTCACCTGGCCATGATACGTTGCCGAGTACCCGGCGATGGCCCCGATGGAGTAGGTGTAGGTTCCGTTCGGTTCCCGAAACTCGATCGTCGAGGTGGTGGAGCGCTGGGGAGTACCGTTCACGGCGACCGACCAGGTCGTCCCACCCGGCAAACCACTCTCTGTGAAGGTGACCGGATAGGCGGGTTGCGAACCCTCGCCCGGCGAAATCCGCGTCAGCGTGCCCTGCTCCAGGTTGCTGATGTAGGTGGAGTCGCTTTCCGAAGCGTACGCGCCGCCCACCGGATCCGCCGCCACGGCAACCGTAGCAATCACCCGGTCCGTCTGGTCGGAGATCACACTCACGTTATCCGAAGCGGAGTTGGCCACGAAGATCTCGCCCGCTTCGCCGTCGTACGCCAGCCCACCGGGGTAGCCGCCCACGACCGGCGTGGCGACCAGCCGGTCGGTGACGGTGGAAATCACGCTCACGACGAAGGCCGGCACGGAGTAGTCGTTCGCCACGAAGACGTCCTGCGCCCCGCCGTCATAGACGATCGCCTCGGGGATGCCCCCGACCGTCAGGTTGGCGACAACACGATCGGTGGAGTCGGAGATCACGCTCACACTCCCCGAGGCCGAGTTCGTGACGAAGACCTCGCCGTCCATCCCGTCGTATGCGACGCCGGTGGGTTCGCCGCCCAGCGGAATGCTCGCCACCACCTGATTCGTCGCGTCCGAAATCACGCTTACATTGCCGGAGCCCTCGTTCGCGACGAAGACCTCCCCCTTCTCGCTGTCGAACGCGATCCCTCCCGGATAAAGGCCCACCTTCACGGACGCGACGACCTGGTCGGTCCGATCCGAGATCACGCTCACCGTGCCCGGAAGGCATTCCGAGGGTAGGCACAAGTGCCAGTCCGCCACGAAGATCTCACCCGTTCGGCTATCGTAGGCCATGCCGGAGGTCGTTCCCTCGCCCAGGTCAATCGTGGTGACGACACGGCCGGTCGCATCCGACACGATCCAGACCCGGTTCGAGAGGTAGTCCGCCACGAACAGCTGCCCGGTACCGCTGTCATACACCATCTGGTCCGGTTCGCTGCCGAGGGTTATCGTCCCAGTGACCGCGTCGGTTGAATCGGCGATTAGGCTCACCGTGCCCGCAAGGGCGTTCGCAACCCAGAGCTCCCCTCGGTTCCCGACGTAGGCCACGTCGTAGGGCTCGAGACCCACCCCGATGTTGGCAAGGACCGCGTCTTTGGCGACTGAGATCACGCTGACGTTGTTCGAGAGGGCGTTCGCCACGTACACCTCCTCCGTCACCGGGTCGTACGCCACTCCAATCGGAAGTTGCCCCACGCCGAGGGTCGCGACGATGTCATCGGTGGAGTCGGAGATCACGCTGACGTTCGCCGAACCTTCGTCCGCGACAAACACCCTACCGGCGGCGCCCACGTAGGCCACGCCGTAGGGAAGGCTGCCCGGGGGGAACGCCACGCTGGCTACCACGGAATCGGTTGCCGCCGAGATCACGCTCACGTTGTAGGAGACCGAGTTCGTGACGAAGACCTGCCCCGTAGACGAATCAAAGGTCATGCCCTGGGGACAGTACCCCACGCCGATGGTCCCGACGACGCGGAGCGTCGCATCGGAGATCACGCTCACGACACCACCTACCCCGCAGTAATCATCAAGGAGGCTCGCAACGAAGATCTCCCCGGTCGCTGGGTCGTACGCCAGCGCATCGGGGTAGGGGCCCACCGACACGGTGGCTGTCACGCTCCCGGAAGCATCCGAGATTACGCTCACGCTGCTCGAGCCGAAATTCGCAACGAAGATCTCTCCCTTCGCGCTGTCGTAGACCACGGCCCTGGGACTGCTACCCACGTGGATCAAACCGACGGTCGTGTTCGTGACGCTCGAGATTACGCTCACGGTCTCCGAAGTATAATCCGCAACGAAGACCTCGCCCTTCGCGCTGTCGTAGGCAAGCGCGATCGGGTAGATCGGGTTCTGGGCGAGGTAGTTTCCCGGGATCAAGCTATCGTTGGCGAGAACCAGCGTGTCCGCGACCTGCGGGGGATGGGCCAAGCCGACGGAGGGGGTTACCGCGCCTGCGTCGCCCGGCCGAAGGATCGTCGGCCCGAGGTGCGTCACCCTCGGAGGCGGGAGGGCACTAACCTCGGGCGGGGGAAGCAAGGGGGTGGGCGCCGAAGCTGGTCCCTTGGAGTGAGTGGTCGGCGTCGCGGGAGGAAGCGGCCCCAGCGCGGAACCGAGCAGCATCATGACGATGGCTACGCCCACAACCGTCCCGATGTTCCGGTGCTGCACGAGCCCCCGTACCTCGCACCGCCACCGCACCCTCGGCGATGCCACCGACTGCGACAGGAAGTCCGAATACTACCCCTTTACGGCCGAGAGACGGCGAGGGGGCTCCCCGACTGGGCCGTCGCTCGCCCATGATAAGCCCCTCCAGGGCCGCCATAGCCCTGCACGATACGATGGATGACCGCGATCGAGCCGGACGAAAGCGGAGCAGCGCCCCGAGCGACCGAAGGACAGCGAACCGCCCTCCTCCATGGGGGGGGCGTCGACCGCTCCTGAGCTGAAGGTCCCAGGCTCACTGGCTTCTAGACCTTCGAGTGGATTGGGGTCCTCGTCGGCCGGCGCGAAGGCGCGCGAGACTCGGCAAGAGGATGCAATCGGACCATGCCCACACGACCCTTCCAAGGCTGCTGAGGGGGAACGTACACGATCTGAGCCGGCCTAAAACTAGGCATACAGACCGTTTCGGGCCATGTCGCACGCCGTGTGGGCAAGGCATGACACTTGGTCGCGCGTTGGGTCGACCCAAAAGCACGGGGCGATTTGCGGAGCTGATTCTCCGACATGCCCGGCCCGGGGCATTGACTCCTGGGCGTGCTCGCGACTATGAAGGTTATTATCACACGTTGCAATACGTGTTAGCATGGCGCCCGCCCCTCCTCCCCTGCCGGAGGCATCACAACGCACTCGAGTTCGCTCGTCAACACCCGGCTGGAGGGGCACCCGCCCCCAGGAGCAAGATCGGGGTCGATGAACGAGGACAGACTCGGCTATCTCCGGTCGGATCCCCTCTCCCGGGTGCCGGGCTCCGGCGAACGAAGAGGGAGGTGAGCCCCTGCCGGTGAAGGGCCCCGCGTCCAAGAGATCCGACCCGACCGCCACGGAGACTCACGACCCCCGCGGCGGAGAGTCGGACAGAATGGCCCGACCTCCCGTCCAAAGGACCGGATTCGTACCCGTCGCCACCGCCCGGCCGGAACAACGCGTTGCGGAGTGGGAGCGGATGTCCGCCGAGATCCGTTCCTTAGCCTCCGACCTCGACGCGCTAGGGCGCTCCCTGCGCGAACTCTCCGAGGCGGGAGAGCACCAAATCGCGCCGGCGTCGCTCCCTCGGCCAAGCCTACCGCACTCGAACCTGTGGCCCGACGCCTGGTTCGTTCTCCCTCCGCCGGACGAGAGGACGCGATTGGCCAGCATCGACCTCCGACTCGCCCAAGTGAAACGCAGCCTCGGGATCGTCGGGGGGGTGGTCCGCGCCGCCCGAAAGGCGCGCCCGGTCCCCGAATTACCCTCGGGCGCTCCCTCCCTCGAGGCCGCGTGGACACCGAGCGCTCACGGGGACATCCCCGCGCTCCCGTTGCCGGAAACGTCCCCCACCCTCGAACCTTCTTCCGAAAAGGATGCCGTGCGGCCGCCGAAGACGGTCCGGGCGCGTAAGCGTCGGACCCGTCGACCGGCGCGCTCTCCCCCGGGATCGTCCCTGCCCCCACCCTCGGCCGTGGGAACTGCCGGCTCGCCGCGCGCCATCGGGGGACCCGTCCGTCCCGCGATCACCGCCTTCCTGACGACCAATTGGACGGAACAGTTCGATATCCAGATGCTGAACGCGCTGCCGCTCCCGACGCTCCTCGAGGAGGCGCACGGCGACCACGCCGTGCTCGCCGCGTCCGCGCGGCAAGCCGAGGAGTTGATGGCGCGGGTCAAGCGCGAGGTCGATGATCCGGCGAGCGCGGGAGCGTTCCTTCAGGAGCAGGTCCGCTACTGGTATGCCGACAGCGCGAAGGACCCGAAGTGGACGGGCCGAATGACGGAACGTTGGGCCGGGCTCTTCGCCGACTCGCGGGTCCACGGAGGCCGTCTGCGCCCTTGGCTGAACCATCGTTTGTGGACCCTCCGCGATCGGGCCGTCGAGGGCGGACCCATCCGAAAGAAGTGGGCGCGAAAGCTACGGGGCGACGATACCGCCCTGCTCGCGAACATCGAGCGCTCGGGACCCGACGTGATCCGCGCGGAGGTCGCGCAGGCGATCCTCGACGACCTGGCGACCCACCGCCACGATCCCGACACTCCGCTCCCGTTGATCTCCCTGAGCGAGCTGGCCGTGCGCCGTCAGGTGGTGACCGTGAACGCCGCGCTCGGCCAGCTTTTCTCGGTACCGGACACCGGCCCGTTCGTGGTCCTGCACCCGAACCGCTACCCCGACTTGGAGGAGGTTGTGATCCGCCCTCCGGTTCCGCGGGCGAGGGGGGCGGCGCTCGCGTTCACACTGGGTCCGGGCCGCCCCACCGCCCGACCGCTCCCCCCGGCCCGGCCCGTGGGGCGCGAGCCCCGAGGGGAGAAACCTCCCGAGGGGCCGGCGGCGGCCCCCCGCCCGCCTGCGACCTCTCCCCGAGAAGCGACCTCGATAGAGGAAGGGCCGAGCGGGCTCGACTCCGATTCGATCTGGGAGGCGGAGTCGGTCGCTCCTTCTGCATGGCGCGAGGTCGTGGAGGCGGCCCGGGAATCCCGGGGCCGCCTGTCGCAGCCTCCGGGTGAGTTTCGCAGCCGGGCCGCGTACTCCGCGCTCATGGATCTCCTGCTGGACGACGACGACTTCCGAAGAACGTTCCTCGGCGTTCGGTGGAGGTCACGGCCCGCCGGCCCGCCGCTGCTGGCGTCGCTACTCGCGGCCGGCTCCCTCGCGCCGGAGGTCTCGACCGACCATGAGTACCTCGAGGCCGAACTCGAGGAGCTCGCCCGGACCCGTCACGCGACGAAGGACCGCGAAGGAGCATGGACCGTGCGCGGCTGGACGATCACCCGAGACGGCTCCCACGCGGAGGGGTTCCGTTTCCGGTCGAAGCGGGCGCCCTGAACCGGGACGTTAGTTCTCCCCGACGTCCGGTAGCCGTTGGGAGAGCTCCCCCAAGTGCTCGATCAGGGCCCGGTACTCCTCGTACGGATACTCGGGCTCCCAGCTCCCGATGGGGAAGCGCGAACGGCGCGCGATCCGGGGACCCCCTTCGCCGGACTCGATCCGCAACGAGCTGAAGTACCAGCGAGGGAGAGCGATCGATATCGAACCCCGACCGCCCGCGGTCTGGCTCAGCCAACGCCCGGTCGCCGGGAGATAGCTCTCGAAGGCGTTCTGTCCGACCCGCTGCCGGTCGTTCTCCGACCAGCCCGCGACGGGACCGGCCGGGAGGTGCAGGCGGGCTTGCGCCGCGGCGGGGCATCGATCGAGCTTCGTGAGGACGAACAGCGGGTGCATCGTGCGCGCCTTGCGCTTCGGTTCCGTGGAGAGGTATCGACCGAGGACCTCCAACGTCGCGGCGAGCTGGGCGTCGTTCTCCGAGAAGAACGGACCGGCCGGTCCGTCCGCCTCACAACGCAGGCGGCTCGCGTCCACCAGCAGGATCACGACCGGGCTGTGGTAGAGGAGCCGGGTCGACTCGCCCACGACCGACTCGTGCGCTCGAAGCTCGGCGAGCTCTTCGGTCGTGACCCCCCCGACGCGGATCGAGGACAGGGAGGAACCCCCGCCCCGCGGCCATGGAACGGTTCGTCGGCGAGGGGAGCTCAGGACGAAAGAGAGCACGTGTTCCTCGAAGTCGACATCCCGCGTGGGAAACCGACCGGCGCCGAGCTCCCCGTAGATCGCCTCTAGGTGGCGGAGCGTTTCCCGCGGAGCGTGGAAGCGGAAGGAGACGTCACCGTCCTCCTCCGTGGCGAGTCGCACCTGGGCCGTGTACAGCAGCCCCACGAACGTGGTCAGTCCCGCCCCTCGGCTTCCCACGATGATCGCTGAGGTCACCCTTCCGCTCCGGGGCGGCTACGAGAGTCTCCCGCCCTACACGGCGAAGGCGTGTTCGATCAAGGAGTACATCGAGGTCTTGCCCTCATACCGCGGAATCGCCGGCTGTTCGAGGGTGGCGTCCAGGAGCGTCCACGTCCGGTCGGCGCGCACGCCCCGCGCCCCGATGGCCAGGCGAAAGTGGTTCATCGCGCTCAAGGTCGGCGCGTCGCTGATTGACGGGAAGATCGGGATCCCCCCGCCGAAGTTCAACAGCTCGACCAGGCGG
>JAJYUO010000049.1 GCA_021792485.1 Thermoplasmata archaeon | reverse complement strand
CACGGCGACGCCAAGGGAGCGGCGTTCCCCACCTCGATCGCCCCGTTCGAGGTCGTCGTCGTCCCGATCCCCGGTCGCTCGCCGGCCGTCGATACCGCGGGGCTGGCGAACGAGGTCGCGGGCCGCCTGCGCGCGCATGGCCTCCGCGTCCACATCGACGCGGGCGACGAGCGCCCCGGAGCGAAGTACTACCGCTGGGAGCTCGCGGGCGTTCCGCTTCGGATCGAGCTCGGCGCTCGCGAGCTCGAGCGCCGCGAGGCTTCGTGCACGGACCGGCTCGGCGCCAAGGGATCGTTCGCGCTCGACCGGCTCGAGAGCGAGGTCGACCGGCGCCTCGCGCAGTACGACGCGGCGCTCTACGCGGCCGCGAGCGAGCGGTTCCGCGCGGCGTTCACGATCGCCCGCACGCTCGCCGAGCTCGCCGGCTCCTCCCACGTGCGGATCGTGGCGTGGTGCGGCTCCGAGGCATGTGGCCACAAGGTCGAAGAGGCGATCGACGGCTCGCTCCTCGGAACTCCGGAAGGCGAGCTGCCGCTCGCCTTGCCGAGGCTCGAGACGTGCATCGCGTGCGACGCGCGCGAGGGGCTCCGCTGGGCCCTCGCGGGCCGCCCGCTGTAGGCCGGACGCGCCGCGCCCCTAGTGCGGCGGAAGTTCCGCGGGGGGCGGAGGGTTCGGCATCATCAGCCACATCCCGGCGAGGCCGAAGAGCACGAGCGTGATGACGACCGCATAGACGCCGTTATCGATCCAGACGCCGAACGAGAGGCCCCACCACACGTAGAAGACCGCCCCGGCGACGAGCAGGGCCGCGAACCCCCAGAACGCGACCCGCCGGGGGAGCGCCATCTGGGAGACCGACCGCGTCGTCGGACCGACGTCGGCGAGATCCTCGTCGGCCTGCATCGGAGCCCTACGAGCCGGGGTGCGCGACTTAACCCTTGCGGCCGGGTGGCCGATCGGTCGTTCCGGGGGTCGGCGGGGGCGGATCCGGGAGCGACCGCAGGGTTATCCCGCCCGCCCGCGTGGTCGTCCTGCGATGACGGGGGCGAGCTCCGACGGTTCCCCGTTCCCGCGACGCGGCGAACCGGAATTCGAGCGGGACGTACGCCGGATGTTCACCCACATCGCCCGGGGGTACGATGGGTTCGACCACCTGGCCTCGATGGGAAACGACTTCCTCTGGCGGCCGCGGGCCCTGTGGGATCTCGACCGGTTCCGCGCCGGGGCTCCGGTCGAGCGCGCGTTGGACCTCGGGTGCGGGACGGGGGATCTCGCGATCCTCGTCCAGCGCCACTTCCCCCGCGCCTCGGTCATTGCGGTCGATTTCACCAGCGCGATGCTCGCGCGCCTGCGGCAGCGGCACGCGCGCTCCCGGGAGCTCGGCCGCCTATCGCTCGCCCGGGCCACCGGCCTCCGGCTCCCGTTCGCGGACCGATCGTTCGATCTCGTCACGAACGCCTTCGTACTGCGAAACTTCGCCGACCTGTCCCGGGCGTTGGCCGAAATCCGACGGGTCCTCCGCCCGGGAGGCACGGCGCTGACGCTCGAGATCACCGAACCGACCTCCCCCGCCTTCCGGGCGCTCTTCCACGCCTACTTCGACCGCGTCGTCCCCTGGATGGGGGCGGCCGCCGGCAGCGCCGGACCGTACCGGTACCTGCCCGAATCGCTGAAGGCGCTCCCTCCGCGCGATGCCCTGGTCGCCGCGATGCAGTCCGCCGGATTCTCGCGCGTCGAGCCGCACCTCCAGTCGATGGGGATCGTGACGACCTTCCTCGCCGGGGTCTCGGCGCCCACGGAGCCGGGGGCCCAAGCCGTTAACTCCCCCGTGGGGCAAGGGTAGGTCGGCATGACCGACGCGCCGTTCGAGCCGTTTGCCTACGCGCACGCGCGCTTCACCGAGATCGCCTGGATGTGCCAGAACACCAACCATCTCGTTCCGCGCGAGGTCGTCGAGCCGGCGATCCTCGAGGCGGTGCGCGAGCGGAGGTACACGATGTACCCGCAGGGGAAGGGCGATCCCGACCTGCTCGACCTCGTCCGGAAGGACTTCGGGCTCGCGCCGGCCGATCCGGTGATCCTGACGGCGGGGGGCACCGAAGCCCTGTACATGATCGAGCGCGCGCTGTTCCGGCCCGGGGACGAGCTCATCAGCTCCGACCCGGGCTACCCGATCATCCACCGGTTCGCCGAGATCTCCGGCGCGAGCGTCCGGGCGCTCCCGGTCTACGCTCCGCCGTACCGGCTCGACATCGAGCGCGTGAAGGAAGCGATCGGACCCCAGACCCGGATTCTCCTTCTGATCGACCCGCTCAACCCCCTGGGCTCGGGGTACTCGCGGGAGGAGGTGCGGGCGTTCGCCGACCTCGCCCACGACCATCGGATCTACCTCCTCAACGACGTCACCTATCGGGACTTCCCGGAGCATCATACGCTCGCCCGCGAGTTCGCTCCGGAGCAGACGATCACCGTCTGGTCCGTGTCGAAGAACTGCGGTCTCGCCGGCATGCGTCTCGGCGGGCTCCTCGCCTCACCCGATCTCGCGAAGGCGATCGGTCGGTTCCACACGAACGACCTCGGGGTGGACGTCGTGGCGCAGTGGGCGGCTCGGTCCGCCCTCCGCACGAAGGCGACGTGGCTGCCGGCCGTGCGCCGGCAGACGCGGGAGAACGCCGACCGCATTCGGCAGGTCGTCGCGACGGTCGCGGGCACGTCGCTGCCGGTGTTCCCGTCGCAGGCGAACATGTTCGCGATCGACATCGCCGGGACCGGGATCCGCCCGGAGGCGATCCAGCGGGAGATGCTCGTAGAAGACGGCGTGTTCGTCCGGTCGGGCGGCTACGTCTCTCCCCGGTTCGGGGACCGGTTCATCCGCGTGTCGTTCTCGAATCCCCCGTCGGACGTCGAGCGGTTCGCCCGCTCGTTCCCGGCCGCTGTCGCCCGGCTGCGGGCCCCGTCCGCGCGAGCGGCCTAGGATCCGGGCACCGCGCGCACGTCGACCACCACGTGGCGGCGGCCCGGGCTGTACGGCTTCACGTCGCGGGATCGGGGCGGTTCCGCGATCGTGGCCCCCGCCGCGCGGAACGCCGTGGCGACCTCGGCCGCGCCGTCCGAGAGGGGCCGGCGCGTCGCCTCGGTGCGGTGGACGTGGATCCAGGCCCCGGATCGGTCCGCGAGCGCGAGCGCGCGCGGGATCCACGGCTCCGACGACGGAAGGTAGCCGAGGAGGATCCGGTCGAACCCTCCGCTCGGCAGGGGGACCTCCCGGTTGTCGCCCAAGAACGCCGCAATCGACGTCCGCGCGGCGTAGGGAGCAAGGTTCTCCCGAAGGAATCCGAACGCTTCCGGGTTCTTCTCGACGGCGACCAGCCGGGCCGGGGCCGCCCGAGCCGCGATCGGGACCGAGAAGTATCCGATGCCGGCGAAGAGATCGGCGACGCGCTCGCCCGGTCGCACGAGCCCGGAGATCCGCTGGCGTTCGGTGCGGTTGCCGGTCGCGAACATCGTCCGGGCCGCGTCGAAGCGATACCGGATCCCGTGCTCGGTCACCTCGGTCGTGGTCGTCTCGCCCGCGAGGATCCGGACCCGGGGACGGCGCAACTCGCCGTCGATCGGGCCGTCTTGGGCGATCACCGTATCGACGCCGAGGACGCGCTGCCATGCGCGCCCGATCTCGGGATCGTGACGGGCGAGCTCGCGCGGGAGCCGCAGGAGAAGGACGCGGCCCATCCGGTGGTATCCGTCGGGCAGCCGCGCGGCGACGCGCTCGCCCGCCGACCGCGCGACGATCGCGCGCACGCGCTCGGCCGGGGAGCGGAGCTCGCCGCGCGCGACCATCGTCTCGCGCCGAAGCTTAGGGAGCCGCGGGGGCTTCGGGCTCCCGGTCGAGCAGGATCTCGAGGAACTGCTGGAGGTGCGCCGTCAGGATCGGGTTGTCGGTGAACCCGCACGCCTCGAGCCCCGGCGCCGCGAGAAGGGCGTGCTGGTCGTCCGCGAGGACCTCCGTCGCCATCAGGTTCTCGCGGCTCACGTACTGGACTCCCTCGGGGGTCCGCTGGAGCGGCGCGGTGACGAACGTCACCGCCACGCCGCGCTTGAGGGCATGCTGGACCTTCTTCTCGAGCTCGTCGCGGATGTCGGCGAGCCGGGGGGTCGTCAGGATGAACGAGCGGCTCGATTGGTCGAGGAGCTCGGTGATCTTCGCCAGGACTTTGTCGCGCCCGCTGAGGAGGTAGACGAGCTGCGGTTCTCCGTGCTCGGCGACCTCGCGGTGGAGCTCGGCCAGCGCCTCGAAGACTTCCTGGATCGCCCCCTTGAGGTTCTCGGCGACGTCGAGCGGGGGCGTCGGGCGGAAGAGGATCGGCTTGCCTCCGGTCGCCTTCGCGTACCCCTTCTGCGCGAGGGACTCGAGGACCTTGTAGGCGCTGGTGCGCGGGATCCCCGCGGACTGGGCGATCGCGGCCGCATCGCCGAGTCCCCGGCCGACCAGCGCGATGTAGGCGCGGGCCTCGTACTGGGTGAGGCCGACGCGCCCGAGGACCTCGGAGGCGTGGCGGAACTCCTCGGAGGCCTGGTTGGCGAGGATGGCTCCCGGGCTCGGCGCGGTCACCATGCGGGGGATGGAGGATGCGCGCTCCCCTTTAAGGCACCGGGACCGTCAGTTTGAGGAGAGCGGCGGTCCCGAGCAACGACTCCGCCTCGGCCTCCGTGAGGAGCCCCTGCTCCACGGCGAGCTCCCGAACGGGCCGCCCGGTCGCCTCCGCGGCGTGGACGAGCTCCGCGACCTTGAGGTAGCCGAGGCGGGGCGTCAGGACGGTGGCGAGCGCCCCGGAGCCCAGGAGGTAGCGCTCGAGGTTCGCCCGGTTCGGCTCGATGCCGTCGACGCACGAGCGCGCGAACACCGGAAGGTAGCGGGTCAGGATCTCGATCGAGGCGACGACCTCGAAGGCGGCAAGCGGCATCATCACGTTGATCTCGAGCTGGCCGGCCTGCGTGGCGAGGCTTACGGCCGTATCGGCCCCGATCACATGGAAGGCGACCATGGTGAGGCACTCGGCCGCCGAGGGGTTGACCTTCGCCGGCATGATCGACGAGCCCGGTTGGATCTCCGGCACGCGGATCTCGTCTAGGCCCGTGTGCGGGCCGCTCGACAAGAGGCGGATGTCGTTCGCGATCCGCACCAGCTCTAGGGCGAGGAGCTTGAGCCAGCTCGCCGCGGCCTGCAGGGGCCAGCGGCTCTGCATCGTCTCGAACGGGTCGCGCGCCACCCTTAGCGGGAGGCGGGTGAGCGACGCGTAGTGGGCGATCGCCCGCTCGCGGAATCCGTTCACGGAGTTGATCCCGGTGCCGACCGCGCTACCCCCGAGCGGGATCTCGGCGAGCGCCTGCTCGACGGTCGGGAGCGCCTCGACCACGCGCTCGAGGACGGTGGCCCACGCGCCGAACTCCTGGCCCAGCGTCACGGGCATCGCGTCCTTGAGGTGGGTCCGCCCGGCCTTCGGAAGGCCCGCGAACTCGGCGGCCTTGCGCCGGAAGCTCGCGACCAGCGTCGCGATCGCGCCGCGCAACTCCCGTAGCGCGAGGAGCGTCGCGACCTGGGCCGCGCTCGGGAACGTGTCGTTGGTCGATTGGCCCCGGTTCGGATGATCGTTCGGGCTGATCTCGGAGTACGTCCCCCGGGGGATCCCGAGGATCTCGAGAGCGCGGTTCGCGAGGACCTCGTTGACGTTCATGTGGAAGCTCGTCCCGGCCCCGGCCTGGAAGACGTCGACCGGGAACTCGCGATCGAATCGACCCTCGGCCATCTCCTCCGCCGCCTGGACGATCGCGCGGCCGCGGCGTTCGTCGATGCCGCCGAGTTCCAGGTTCGCCCGGGCCGCCGCGAGCTTGAGATACGCGTAGGCGCGGATCAGGTGGACCGATTCGGTCCATCCGCTCACCGGGAAATTGTCGCGCGCCCGGAGCGTCTGGATCCCCCAGTAGGCGTCGCTCGGCACCTCGCGCGTTCCGAGGGAGTCCTGTTCCTTGCGCGATGCGGGCATCGACCCTCCCTCCCGAGCTACCGTGCAAGGGATTTTACGTGGCCCCCCGCTCGGCGTACCCTCCGCGCAGGGCGCGAGGGGCCCCTACGTCATGAACATCGGTTCGAGCTTGCTCAACATCTCGGCGATCACGGTGGGGATCGTCCTCGTCCCGCTGCTGTGGCTGTTTCTGTTCGTCTTCCTGTGGGAGGACCGGGCCTACGCGCAGAGCATCGGCTTCGAGCGGTGGACGTTCTGGCTCCTGACCGCCGCGGTGGTGCTGAGCCTCTATGCGGAGACGACGCTCTTCCCGTTCGACGGCGACTACCTGGCGATCAACATCGGCGGGGCGGTGATCCCCCTCGTCCTGTCGGCGGTGCTCTTCGCCTACTTCGCCCCGCCCCGCTCGCGGAGCCTGCCGATCTTCCTGGGGATCTTCGGAGCCGAGGCCGCGGCGGCGTTCGCGGTCGTCGTGCTCGTTCCCTCCCCGGTCGTCCAGACGCTCGGCGTCGTGGCCGTCGCCGCCCTCGCGACCGTCGGTGCGGTAGCCCTGCCGTCGTCCGTCGGACCGACGAAGGAGGTCGCCGCGCTCGTCGGACTGAGCTCGGGCGTCCTGGTGCTCACGTTCGCCGTGAGCTCCACGATCCCCGGGGTCGGGATCGAGGTCAACTTCCCCCAGTACCTGGTCGGACCGGTCGCGGCGGGCGCCGTGGCCGCGATCCTCGGCTCCTACCTCTACGGATCCGAGACGGGCCGGGCGGTGCCGCTCGCCTATGCCGCGACGACCTTCGGTGTGATCGTCGGCGCCGACCTACTGCGCCAGCCGCCGCTCTACGCTTCGAGCCTGAAGGGGCTCTACGTGATCGGCGGCGGAAACTACTCCGACCTCGTCTACCTCTCTCCGCTGCTCGCCCTCGCCGTCGCCTACCTCTTCCTGCGGTACACGGAAGCGACGCACGTCCCCGCCTCGGACGGGGCCCCGTTCGATCCGACGAGCCCCTACGGGGCTCTGGCCGAGGGAATCCGGGCGTCGTTCTCGGGGACGGCCGAAGCGTCGCTCGCGAGCTCGCGGGAGGCGAGCCATGCCGCGGCCGACCAAGCCCGCCTCCTCCTTCGCATTCCCCCACCGGCGACGGGCCGGCCGTGGGAGGGGCTTCCGGTCCCCAGCTGGGTCGCGGCCGATCAGGCGAATCTCGATTCGGTCGCGCAGCACGGACCGTTCGAGCCGGTCGAAGCCGAGCGGGGGGCCCAGACCGCCCGCGCGCTCGTGGGACTCGCCCACCGGCTCGCCCGGTTCCGGTTCGCGACGACCGTGCGACGCGCGGTCGCGTACGCGATCGACCTCGCGGTCGTGCTCGTCCCGGCGATCCTGGTCTGGTACGCGATCATGGTCCGCGCCCCGTCGGTGACCGACGTGCTCACGACCGCGGGAGGATCGGGATACCTCCTCCTGCTCACCGCCTCGTACGGGTTCATCGCCTTCGCCTTCCTCTACTTCGTCCTGCTCGCCTCGATCGCCGGCACGTCGGTCGGCAAGCGGGTCTGCGGCATCGAGGTGCGCGATCGCGCCGGTCGGAAGCCCGGATTCCTCCGCGCGGCGGTCCGGGAGAGTCCGAAGCTGATCGGACTGAGCGCGATCGGCATCTTCGCGCCGATCGGCCTCGCGCTCGCCTTGGGCGCTTCGGTCACGGTCGCCGGCCTTCCCTCGGTGGTCGCCGGAGCGATCCTCGAGCTCGTGCTGCTCGCCATCATCGCGTTCGCCGTCGGGGTGAGCGCCCTGGTCGCCGTGGTCGCGATCGCCCTTTCGAGCGAGCGGCAGCGGATCGGCGATGCCTGGGCCGGTACGTGGGTCCTTACGCGCCGGATCGCGCCGGTTCCGCCGACGCCGGCCCCGGCTTCGTCGGTGGCGCCGGCGGGGCCGGCGGCACCGGCGGAGGGGGCGACGTCCGCGTCAACGGGATCGTGATCGACGAGACGTTCGTGTCCCGCCCGTCGCGGTTCGTCAGCCGCTCGGTGTCGATCGCGATCGCGCCGACCGCCACGGTCCCGGGGAGGAGGCGGCGGCGGATCACCTCGACCACGTCCACCGCCTTCGAGATCGTCGCGCCGCGCGCCTTCACCAGGACCGGGTCGGCGCCGGAGTTGAGCTGCGCCACGACCTGGAAGACGTAGGTCATCGTCGGCCTCGCGCCGATGTAGACGTGGGTCGCGTCGTCGCGCGTTCGGGGGACGGCCCGGCGGGGGGGGCCTTCGGGCGTCATCGCGCTCTTGGAGGGG
>JAJYUO010000048.1 GCA_021792485.1 Thermoplasmata archaeon | reverse complement strand
GGACCTTGAACGGCATCACCGACGTCCGAGAGATCACATCGAGACCCGGAATCTGCGAGAACGTCGAGATGAACTCCTCCGTCAGCCCGTCCGCGAAATACTCGTTCTCCGGGTCGGAGCTCAGGTTCGCCAGCGGCAGGACCGCGAGCCGGGGTCGGGCGCCACCATCGGGTGCCGCGGAGGGGCTGGCCCCGGTCCATGGCAGCACGACCCGGTAGATCTCGATCGGCCGTGCAACTCCCTTGAGGCTTCGGGGGCCGAGCCCCTCCATCGCATACGGCACCTTGTTGGCGACCTGTTCGTGCGCCGCAGCGGAGAGAGCGATCCCTCCCGGCTCGGCGTTCGGCTCGACACGGGCCGCGATGTTCACCGCGTCTCCCAAGATATCCGACCCGTCGCTCTCGACGTCTCCCAGGTGGATCCCGATGCGGACGCGCAGGGGCGGCCCGACCCTCTGAGCGGAGAGCTCGAACGCACGACGCTGGAAGGCGACCGAAGCTTCGACCGCGTCCAACGCGTTCGGGAATTCGGCGAGGAAACCGTCCCCGGTCGATTTGACCCGTCGGCCCCGGTGGGCGACGAGGATCTCGTCGGCGAGACGCTGCAGCTCCTGGAGGAGGGCGAGGGCGGCCCGCTCGTCGGCCTGGGCGAGCTGGGTGGAGTCGGCGAGGTCGGCGAACAGGATGGCGGCGAGACGACGCGCCATGCGGGATGGTCCGACGAGGAGCTCGTTCGGATTAGCGTTTGCCGTCGGCGAGCGCGGACTCCGCGCGGGCCCGTCGGCCCGTTTCCAGGATCCTACGGCCGGCGGCCGCGCCTGCGGCCGCACGGCTCCGAGCGCGGGTTATCGGTGATCGATCGATCGCCGATCGAGCTCTCCCATGGACCGCTACACCCGTGGCGGGTCCTGAGCTCCGCAAGCCCTCGAAAGGAACGCGGGATAGCGGGGATCCGCGCGTAGCTCCTCGATCCCGAATTCGCGATCGAGCATGAACACGTATGGCGACTGCTCACGGTAGGCGGTCTCGAGCCACTGGAGCGCCGTGTCGATCTCTCCCAGCCGCGCGTAGGAGAGCGCGATGGAGATGCTGCCGACGCCCGTCGTGCGGTGGTGATCGAGGAGCTCCTGCAGCACCGCGCGCGCCTCGTCGGTCCGGCCGGCCCGGACGAGCGCGAAGACGAAATCGGCCCGTGCGGGAGGTGAAAAATCCTCTTCCAGCTGGATGCTCGTCCGGATCTCCCGGACCCCTTCCTCCGGCCGACCCTGAAGCACGCGGCAGAGCCCGAGGTTGTTCCGGGCCGCTCGGAGCGTGGGATCCGCGTGGATCATCTGCTCGTACAACGCCGCCGCCCGGTCGATCTTCCCGACGCCGTAGAGGAGGGTGTCGGCCGCGGCCTGCTTCGTGATCGGGCTGAGCGGGTCGAGTTCCAAGGCGCGGTCGACGGCCCGCTCGATCTCCTCCGACCGCGTCGCCGACAAGTGAGAGAGGATCAGATAGGCCCCCGGAAGGCTGGGGTTCAGTTCGATCACACGTGAGACCTCCCGCTTCGCGCTCTCGGCGTCCTGGTGCACGGGGCTGTCGAGAAACAGCGCATTCGCCAGGTGCGCCTCGGCGAGATCGGGATCGAGGCTCAACGCCCTGGCCACGGCTTCTTCTCCCCGACGGGCCGCTTCCGCCATGGGCATCACTTCCGACAGCGCGAGGGAGTAGTAGCAATTCGCGCTCCAGGCGTACGCGCGGGCATAGCTCGGGTCCTTCTTCGTGGCTCCCTCGAAGTCCCGGAGAGCGGCTTGGATGTTCTGGCTCCCCGACGTGAGGCGGGCCACCCCCCGGAGGTAGAGCAGGTGGGCCTCCGTGTCCTGCGTCGGCACCCGGCTCAGGCGCGCCTTCTCCGACTCCCCGAGCCGGATCCGCAGCGCTCCCGCTACCTTCTCCGCGATCTCGCTCTGGGTCGCGAAAATATCCTCCAACCCCCGATCGTACTTCTCCGCCCACAGGTGCTGATCGTTCTCGGCTTCGATCAGCTGGACCGTGATCCGGACCCGATTCCCCGCCCGACGGACGCTCCCCTCCAGCACCCAGCCGACCTTCAGCTTCCGGCCGATATCGGGAATCGGCGTCCCCGGCGTCTTGAACGGCATCACCGACGTCCGAGAGATCACATCGAGCCCCGGGATCTGCGAGAACGTCGAGATGAACTCCTCCGTGAGACCGTCGGCGAACGGCTCGTTCTCCGGGTCCGTGCTCAGGTTCGCCAGCGGCAACACCGCAAGACGGGGCCGGTCGCCCCTACCGGGCCCGACCGTGGAAACGGGAGTGGTCCACGGCAGCACTACGCGGTAGACATGGATCGGCCGAGCGACTCCCTTCAGGTTCGTTGGACCGAGATCCTCCAACGTGTAGGGAACCTTGTTGGAGACTTGGTCGTACGCCGGCCCGGATAGGCAGATCCCTCCGGCCTCCGCGATCGGCTCTATGCGGGCTGCGATGTTGACGGCGTCGCCCAGGATGTCCGTCCCTTCGCTCTCCACGTCCCCCACATGGATCCCGATCCGGACCCGCAGGGCCGAGCCTTCCTTCTGCGTCGATCGCTCGAACGCGCGGCGCTGGAAGTCCACCGCGGCTTCGACGGCATCCAGGGCGTTGGGGAACTCGGCGAGCCAGCCATCTCCGGTCGACTTGACCAGTCGACCCTGGTGACCGGGGAGAATCTCCCGCGCGAGGTTCTGGTTCTCTCTCAGAACGGCGAGCGCGGCCCGCTCGTCGGCTTGGGCGAGTTGCGTAGAACCGGCGAGGTCGGTGAACAGAATGGCAGCGAGACGACGCGCCATACGGGGAGGGGGGACAGCGGGACGTTCGGATTAGGGCTTGCGGTGACCGCCCGGCGGTCACTCGGGAGATTCGCATCCGGGCGTGGGGAACGATGTCGACGACGAAGCCAACCCGGCCGCGTCGGCGCGATCCGTTCCAGCGGTGCTAGGACGAATCGTCCCAACGCACCATCGCCCGCGCGCACGCGACATTCGGGATAGCGGATGGGAGACTTCCCTCCCGCTTCGCCGTCACTCGGGAAGTGCTTTGTTGGTCTCGGCGAGCCGACGGACCATCTCCTCGAGCATGCTCCGCAGGATCTCGGGCCGGTCCTTCACGAATCCCCAGAACTCCCAGCGCGAGAGCACGAGGCACCGCGTCGGTTCGAGGGCGATCACGTCGGCCGTCCGCGGCGCATCGCCGAAGAGCGCGGTCTCTCCGAAGACATGCCCCGCGCGGAGCGTGGCAAGCTTTCGCGACTTGCGACGAACCTCGACCGTTCCGTCGATGATGAGATACAGCCCAATGCCCGGCTCGCCTTGTCTCACGATCGTCGCGCCGGCGGCGTAGCTCCGCTCCTTCGCCCAGCGAAGCAGCCCCCGCAACTGCCGATCACGGAGCTCGGAAAAGAGCGGGAGCTTCGCCAAGGACCGGGCGAGTTCTTTCACTGAGTCTGTGGGTGCCATGGACCGCGGGGGGGACTCGCCGCAGGGATATAGACCTGACCCCGTACCGACGTTCCGGACGTCTGCCGGGACGGACGGCGACGCACGATCGCCAAGGTCCGCGGACCGACTCGAGGAGCGTCATCGAACCCGGGCGCTCGCGTCGGTACTCGTCATGAGGCGATCGAACGTCGCGGGAAAGGAAATCAGGCGGACCAAGGTGTACACTTCGTGGCTCACGACCCCCGGGCAGCCGCGGATCCATCGCTCAAACTCCTCGACCCGCGCGGCAGACCGGGCGATCACGAAGTAGCTCCCTCGGTCCTCCGCGATGGGAGGGCCGATCGGGCCCCGGAACACTTCGATCGAGCGAGGGTGATGGCGATGCAACGCCCGTCCGAATGCCTCGCGATCGGAGGCCGACGCGAATTGCACGCCGACGGATAGGATCGGCTCGGCGATCGCGCGAAAGTCGAGGATGGGGATGAACCAGACCGCACGTTCGTCGATGAGGCGCGAGTATCGGGTCGTGAGGGTCCGGGTCGACACCCCGGCGAGCCGGGCGATGCTGGCAAGCGAGTCGCGAGGGTGGGCTCGGAGCACGCGGATGATCCGAAAGTCGAGCGGGCTCGGGCTATGGTCGGGGCCCGCGATCCCCCAGACCGTCGGTCCCTCGACCTTCGCGACCCCCGATAGGCTGCGCACGAGCGCTGCGATACGGGCCGGGTCCTCGCCGATCGGATGGACGAAGGTCGCGCCGATCCAGTCGCCGACGAGGTCGAGGGCGCCGACCGCCCCGGGGATGAGACCGATCCGCTCGAGGACGGACTCCTTGTCGAGCCGGTCGTCGACCCGTACGTCCAGCCACACGCCGGTGAGACCGAATACGAACGGGTTCGGCCATACATCGTAACGATCGAGGAATCCGAACTCCGACCAGGCCCGCAGGCGACTCGCGACCCGAGCTCGGCTCACGCGGAGGCGCCGGCTCACCTCGGTCGGATTGAGGCGCGGATCGATCCCCGACACCTCCACGCCCCGAGAGCGGTACATCTCGCGAAGGATGGAGAGATCGAGATCCGTCTCCCCGGGAAGGGCGCGATCGACGATCGGGGCCATACGGACCGGGGCGACGCGGTTCCGGGTTCTTAAGCTCGCGCGACGAAATCGGAAGAGTTTCCAAGGAGCGTTCGGATTTTCGCCATGATCGCGTCACGGGGTTGACTATCCGGACGGTCCTTTCTCGGCGCGATGAGCGCAGCCACGACGCCCTCGACCCACGCCTCCCCCGCGCACGCCCGGCGGATCCTGATCGTCCTCGCGACGGCCGCCCTGTTCGTTAGCTTCGTCGAGACGATGCTGACCCCCGCGCTGCCGGACCTCGCGACGTTCTTCTCCAACGCACCCTATACGACGGTCGCCTGGATCCTGACCGCTTACCTCTTGGTCGGGGTAGCGACGATCCCGATCTTCTCCAAGCTCGGCGATGTCTACGGCAAGCGCCGGATACTGGCGATCGTTCTCTCGGTGTACGCGGTCGCCGTCGCCCTGACTCCGATCACGCCGATCCTCGGCGCCGAGGCCGGCCTCACCCGAGCTCAATCGATCTACCTCCTGATTGCGACCCGGGGCCTGCAGGGAATCGGTCTCGCGATGTTCCCCCTCGCGCTCGCCATGGCAGCCGATTCGCTTCCCAAGGAGCGGATCGCTCCCGCCCAGGGCCTCGTCGCGGCGATGTTCGGCGTCGGTTCCGCCCTCGGGCTCGTCGGGGGCTCCGGGCTCATCGAGAGCCTCGGCTGGCAGGTCGCCTACGCATCGATCGTCGCCCCGGTCGCCCTGCTGCCGATCCTCGCTCGGACGTGGCTGCCGGAGGGACACCGCGGAACGGGGTCGCCGATCGACTACCTCGCGGCGGGACTCCTCGGGGGCGGGCTTGCGCTCTTCCTCCTCGGGGTCACGCTCGGTCCGACGTGGGGTTGGACCGCGTGGGCGCCGGCCGCCCTGAGCGGACGGCCGTTCGGCGCACCGATGTTGTTCGTCCTCGCGCTCCTCCTGATCCTAGGGTTCGTCGCGCGGAGCCTTCGCTCGCCGCATCCGCTGATCGACCTCGGTCGGCTGCGGGAACGCAACATCGCCATCGGCTACACCGGCGCGATCCTCGTCGGGCTCGCGATGTACTCGGCGTTCGTGGCGCTCACGGTCCTCGTCGAATACCCGATCGTGGGGCTCGGCCTGAGCATCCTGTCGTTCGGCCTCATGAGCATCCCGACCACGGCGGCGATGTTCGTGGCGGGACCGCTCGTGGGCCGCGGGATCGCACGCTACGGACCTCGCCCGATGATCCTCCTCGGCTCGTCGATCTCGGCAGCGGGATTCGCGCTCCTGCTCGCCTTCCACGGGACGTTCCTCGAGCTGATCGTCGAGTCGGTGCCGACCTTTGTGGGCCTCGTCGCGATCCTGGTCTCGGTCACGAACGTCATCGCGGTCTCCTCTCGCCGGGGCGAATCCGGCATCCATATGGGCCTCACCGAGATGTTCCAGGACCTCGGCGCGAGCGTCGGCCCGGTCGTAGTCGCTTCGCTTCTCGCGACGTTCACCCGGATCGTCCGCGTGCCTTCGGGCGACGGCCCGGCCGGCTCCGTTTCCGCGCTCGTCCCGAGCGCGACGGCCTTCGACCTCATCTTTGCCTTCGGGCTCGCGACCGTCGCGGCCGCCGGCGTCTTCGGAATGTTGCTCCACAACTACGTCGCGACCCCGAGCGCTGTGCCGACACCGGACCCGCCCCAATCCGAGCTGCCCGCCGCTCCGGTCAGCGAGCGGGTGTGATCGTGCGTCCCTCGGGTCGAGATGCCGATAGGCGATCGCTGCCCGGCCCCGACCGGTAGGTACGGACCGACGCCCACCTAGTGAGACGCGACAGGAGTCTCCTAGCGAACGCGCCGGGGATCCCGTCTCCGCCTCGGAGCCTGCGGATTCAGCGGGAACGCGATCGGCATGGTTCGCGCACCCTCTCGGACTTCGCGCATGCGGGTCGTCCAAGGGCTTCCTCTCACGCAACCCGCGAACTTCACCACGCCTCCGCCCACGACCTCGCGTTCCTCGATAGTTCTGCTGAGTCCGGAGCGAACGGGTACCCCACCCCGGTGAATGGGCTGGTCCCGAGCGACGACGAGAGAACTTCGCGCTCTCCGCGCGGCGGATCGGACGCGGCTCGGTGGACCGCAACGGGGACCGGGTCGGGGCCAGGGTCCTGCAACCCGGCTTCGGCTCCCGTAAGGAACCGTCATCACTTCGTGCCCGTACTCCGGTGCGTGGCCGACCTGCGAGACTTGGAGGAAGAGTTCGGACGCGTCCTCCGCCTCCTCGAACCGAACACTCCCTTCGCGGAGATCCTAGCCCAAACGCACACCGGAACGTCGGCCCGGATAAGTGCCGCGGGACCCTCCGTAGAGAGGACTCCGATGCTCGCCGGAGCAGCGATCCGGGCATGGGCGGGCGACCACTGGGCCGAGGTTGCGACCGGTGAACTGACCGGCCATGCCCTTGCGGGAGCCGCTCGTGCCCTCGGTCGGACCCTATCGAAGCGATCGGCTGGCGCGGCACCGGGCATCGTCGCCGCATCGCGCCGAAGGGAGGTTCATGAGGTGGCTCGGGCCGTCGGCGGGCTGGGACCGGAGGAGCTGGGCGACCGGGCCCGGCAGTATCGGAAGTGGGCGCTGGACGTGCCGGGGCTCGCCGATGCCCAAGCCTTCGTGACGGTCTCCGACGACTCCCGGCTCTATCTCAACACCGCCGGGGCCTTCCAGTATCAGGTCGTCCCCAGGGTGGGCGCGTCCGTCGCGGCCGTCGCGATCGAGAACGGTCGCGTCGAGCACGATTGGATTCGCCTCGGAGGGATGGGTGGGGAGGAGATTCTCGATCCGGTGACCGAGTCCCGCGTTCGCGGCGCGGCCGAGGGAGCGAAGGCGCTTCTCCGCGCGAAGAGTCCCCCAACGGGACCCCTCACCGTAGTGCTCGATCCGACCACATCGGGAGTGCTCGCGCACGAGTCGTTCGGTCATGGAACCGAGGCCGACCAATTTCTCCGGGGGAGATCCTATCTTCAGCCACTGCGGGGGACGATCGTCGGACCCGAAACCCTCTCCATCGTGGATGACGGCGCGTTTACCGGTGGTTGGGGATCGATGTACTTTGACGACGAGGGCACTCCGACGCGGTCCAACTACCTCGTCCAGCACGGCCGGTTCGTCGGCATCCTCCACGACCGAACCACCGCCGCGGCGTTCGACACCGAGCCGACGGGCAACGCCCGACGGGCCGACTTCCTGAGCCGACTCTGGGTCCGGATGACGAACACGTACGTGGTTCCGGGAGACCTTACGATCGAAGAAATCCTTGACGAGGCAAACGGTGGCGTCCTGCTCGAACAGCCGACGTCGGGGATGGAAGACCCGCTCGGGGGCCGGATGCAGATCAAGGTCCTGCGCGGATACCGAATCGAGCACGGGGAGCGGACCGAGCTGGTCTCGTCCATGGCCCTTTCCGGCCGGGTGCTCGACGTGCTCCGATCCGTGCGGGGTGTGAGCCGGGTGGACCGGCTCATCATGGACGGGCTGTCCTACTGTGGCAAAGGGCACGGTGATTACGTTCCAGCGGGGTCCGGCGGACCGTACCTTCTGACCGAGGCGATCGTCGGCCCGGCGTGAGCCTCCGGGATTCGGTGCGGACGAGCGTCCGACGCCGTCGCCGCATTCCGGGAGCGGCCGCACACCGGATCACGTTGATGGGCCCGGACGGATTTGAACCGTCGACCAACCGGTTATGAGCCGGTCGCTCTAGACCGGGCTGAGCTACGGGCCCGTGCGGGAACTCGGCCGAAGGCGCCGCCGAGCGGGATTTGGGGAGGGCTCGCGAGATCGGGCCCGCCTTTAGATC
>JAJYUO010000047.1 GCA_021792485.1 Thermoplasmata archaeon | reverse complement strand
GATCTGGGCGGCGAAGGGGTCGATCTATCCGACAGTGTCGGAAAGCTTGCTCGAGGGGCTCTCGACGCAGGGCCTCACGGTGCTTCTCGCGCTCGCGCGGTCCCTGCGCCGCAAGGGGGCGACGATCTCGAGCCAGAAGCTCCGCGAGACCCACGCGGGATTGCTCGAGGAGTTCCGGGAGAAGGCCGTGAGCCGCACGACGTTCTGGCGGACGCTCAAGGAGCTGGATCGCGCCGGACTGATCGGCCTCGAGGTCGGGCCGAGCGGGACGTCGGCGGAGGTGAGCATGGACGAGATGCCGGCGAGCTATCTCGCGACGCTCATCGAGGAGCGTCTCGGGCACGGTCCGGCGACCCGCCGCTGAGCGCGCCGGGCTTGGCAAAGCATAAACGGGCCACCCCGGTCGGCCGGTCGTGGCCGCGACGCGGATGCAGGAGGCTCCGGCCGTCGCCGACCGACCGACCCTTCCCTCTTGGATCCGATCGCAGCTCCCGAGCGGTCCGCGGTACGTCGATCTCCGCTCCACGCTCGAGCGGCTCCGTCTCGGCACCGTGTGCCGGGAAGCCCGCTGCCCGAACCTCGCCGAGTGCTGGTCGGCGGGCACGGCGACGATCATGCTGCTGGGCACGAGTTGCACCCGCCGGTGCGGCTTCTGCGCGGTCGAGACTCGGTGGCCCCGGGGAGTCGTGGATCGGGAGGAACCGGCGCGCGTCGCGGAGGCGATCGCGCATAGCGGTCTAAGCTACGTCGTTCTCACGCAGGTCTGCCGGGACGACCTCCCGGACGGAGGCGCGGCGCACCTCGCGCGCACCGTTCGAGAGCTGCGCGAGCGGGCTCCGCACGTCCGGATCGAGCTTTTGATCGGGGACCTCGGAGGATCCGAGCCGGCGCTCCGGACCGTTCTCGCGGAACCTCCGGAGGTTCTGGCCCACAACATCGAGACCGTGCGCTCCCTGAGCGATCGAGTTCGGGATCGGCGCGCCGCCTACGATTTGAGCCTCGAGGTCCTGGGACGGGCGAAGGAGATCGGCCCGCGCAGGCTCGTGACGAAGAGCTCGATCATGCTCGGGTTGGGAGAGACCGACGCCGAGGTCGCCGAGACGCTCGACGATCTTCGAAGGTCGCATGTCGACCTCGTGACCTTCGGCCAGTACCTGCGTCCGACCGTCGCGCACGTTCCGGTCACTCGCTTCGTTCCCCCGAAGGAATTCGATCGATGGGCGGCCGAAGCCCGGAGCCGAGGGTTCGCAGGAGTGGCCTCCGGGCCGCTCGTGCGCAGTTCCTATCGGGCCGACGAGCTTTTTGAGCGCGCCTATCTCGGTCGGGATCGCTAACGATCATGGCGAAGAAGGTCCGGCCCAAGGCGGCCGACGACACCCCGGCCGAGCCGTCGTTCCAGTTCCCGGCGTTCGACGAGCAGGCGTTCGTCTCGAAGGAGTATGAGGTCACGCTCGGGATGGTGGTGGCCGGCCTCTTCACGATCGTCCTGGGAGTCGCGGCGTGGGCGGTCACGGCCGCTTCGCTCCCGTGGGAGCTCGGCGTGGCGATCGGCTTCGGCGGGCTGATCGGGGTCTACCCGCTCGTGAACGCGCTCCATCCGCGCTCGCACGTCTACACCCGGGGCGACTGGGCCGGGCTGATGGCGGTCGTCTTCTTTGGGTGGCTCGCGATCTGGTTCATGCTCAGCGACGTGATCGCGCACTTCTGACGGGGTCGTCTAGCGCCGTCGCCAGGGCAGATGCTTGCCGAACAGCTCGGTCAGGGCCCGAGCGAGCTCCGGTGAGTCGGGCTGGTCCGCCAACCGGCGGATCGGCAGAGGGGAGTGCGCGCCGGGGGTGAGGTTCTTCCCAAGCGACGCGCGCGGGAGAAGCCCACGAAGTATCGGAATGATCTCCCGCTCGGGCCGCAGCGCCTCGACCGCGAGCCGGCCGCCCTCGTCGACGTAGGGCCCTTGGAGCACGCGGGCGTCCGACCGCGTCCACTTTTCGAGGAAGCTACCGACGCGATCGAGGCCGACCGGCGGGCCGTCCTGGATGCGGACCGCCGGCAGCGTCTCGCTCGCCAACTCGATCGCCACCAGAACCCCGCCCGCTCCGGCACTGCTCGCGGAGCCGAGCACGACGAATCCCGCGCGAGCGACTTCTTCGGCGAGCGCGCGTTGCGCCTTTCGGATCTGGGGATAGAGCGTGTCGTCGACGAGCGACGGCCGGGGCAGTTCCACGACCACGACCGCGGTACCGCGCTCGGCCATCCGGGCCAGGCCGTCGGCCCGGGTGAGCAGGCGTTCCGTTCGGGGACGGAACCAGCTCTCCGAGGGATCCGCCACGTAGGCGTCGGCCGCCAAGACGAAGACGGCGAGGTTGCGACGCGATAGGGCGCTCGCCACGTTGCGGTGAGGGTCGACCGGATCCGCGAGGATGAGCGCGACCTCATCGGGGAGTCGCGGGGGATCCTCCGAAGGCGGGCGGACGCGCGCGGGGATCCGCCAGCTTCGGGCGTTCTCCAACAGCGGACGGAAGCCGGCAAACTGGAGGACCAGGAGCTCCACCAGGTAGCCCGAGAAGCCTTGCGTTCGGGCCTCCGAGCCATACACCCCGAGCCCACGGAGGAACTGCTTCGCGAGCCGAACGTCGGCGACCGTGGCCGGAGTCTCGTGCGCCCGCAGGTACTCGTCGTGGAACGGGGTGCGATCGACCGGCGAGAGCGGGTGCGAGGGATCGGTAACGGCGTAGCCGGGGACGGCATCGACCGTGAACCCCTGGAACGTCCCTCGCAGGTAGGGGTGATCGGCGTATCGGCGCTCGGGGGCCGTGAGGACCGCCTCGGCGAGCCCGAGACCGTGGCGGGCGAGCTCCTCCCGCGATAGGGTCGGGGGAAAGAGCATGAAGAGATCGACGTCCAGACGATCCTTCAGGAACGTCCCGCGTGCCGCGCTGCCCGCGATCAGGGCGCGAACCAGCGGGCTCTGGCGCGCTCGCGCGGCCTCCCCCACCGCCCGGACGAGATCGGCGCGCACCTGGGCGAGGCGGGCGAGGAGCTCGGGCTCCGGCTCGAGCCGCTCGCGGATTCGCGCCTCCATCCGTTCCGCTTCCCGGGCGGGGAGCGTGGGTCCGGGCATGCGGATCCGGGAGGCGACCCGCATCTTCAACCCTTGGACGCACCGGCGGGGGGGAGCGCGAGCTTATGCGATGGAACGGCCCTAAAATGGGGGATGGGCGTTGTGGGGCATCCGGCCACTCTGTTCGAGGCGTTGCCCGGGAGCAAGGTCCGCTGCACGGCGTGCGCCCGGTACTGCGTGATCCCCCCGGGATCGCACGGGTTCTGCTTCGTCCGCGCCAACCACGGGGGCCGGCTCGACCTTCTCGTCTACGGGAAGGCGGCAGCGGTCCAGGTCGATCCGATCGAGAAGAAGCCGCTGTCGCACTTTCATCCGGGCAGCCGGGTCTACTCGATCGGCACCGTCGGCTGCAACTGGCGATGCCAATATTGTCAGAACGCGGAGATCTCGCAGGAACGCGACGTCGCCGGCCGGCCGCTCTCCCCCGAGAAGGCGATCGACGAGGCGATCGGATACGGCTGCCAAGGCGTCACGTTCACCTACAACGAGCCGACGATCTTTCTCGAATACGCGCTGGACGTGATGAAGGAAGCGCGCCGGCGCGGCCTGTTCGCGAACTTCGTCACCAACGGCTACATGACCCCGGAGGCGGTCGGGCAGCTGTCCGGGCACCTCGACGCGGTAAGCGTGGACTTCAAGGGCAGCGGCGAGGCCGGATTCCTGCGCAAGTACATCGCCGCGAAGGACGACACTCCCATCCTCCGCACGATGGAAGGGCTTCGGCACGGGGGCGTGCACGTCGAGGTAACGAACCTCATCGTCCCGCGCGTCGGCGACTCGATCGAAGCGCTTCGACGGCTGGCGCGAGAGGTCCGGGACCGGCTCGGACGGGACACGCCGTTCCACCTGCTGCGCTGGCACCCGGACTACAAGATGATGGACCTTCCTGTGACGCCGACCGTGACCCTGGAGCGGCTGCACGCGGCGGCGCGCGACGAAGGACTCCGCTACGTCTACCTCGGGAATGTGTGGGGGCACCCGCTCGAGCATACCTATTGTGCGGAGTGCGGGGCGATCGCGGTCCGGCGCTACGGCTTCACGATCCAAGGATGGTACCTCGACGCGGAGAACCGCTGCCGGGCCTGCGGAGCCCGCGTGCCGATGGTGGGGCGCCTTCCCGAGTCCTACCGGCCGACACGGGCCACGCCGGTCGGATGAGCGCTCGCGCACCTCGAAACCCTCCCCCGCTCGCGCTGTCCGAGCCTCCCGCGTCGGCACCCGCGCACGGGGGACGGAGCCCGGGATCCTCCGGGTGGGAGAGAAATGCCGGGGCCAGGATTTGAACCTGGGAACTCCTGCGAGAGCAGATCTTGAGTCTGCCGCCTTTGGCCGCTCGGCCACCCCGGCTCGCGTGGAGGAGGAGCGGCCCGGGGTTAAGGTCGTTCCGGGCTCCGTCCCTCGTCCTCGCCCGCTCCGACCAGGGCTCCCTCCGGGAATGGGGCCGGCGTCCGTCGCCCCGGGCCGGGGGCGGGAGGCGTCGGTTCCTCTCGGCGCAGCCGGGTGCGCCGCGCCCGACCGCACCGTAGGCAGGTGCGGACTCGCCGACCGGAGCGCAGACGCGTGCGGACCGTCCGGCCCTCGATCCAGTACGCCGAGCACCCCCGGCAGTATACCTCTCGGTACTCCGGGAGCAGGTGCACGTTGTATCGGGTGCCGATCTCCCGCGCCAGCACCACGTACCGGTGAGCCAGGTCGAACTCTCCCCGGAGGGACTCTTGCTCGGCGAGGCCGAACAGGTCGTCGATCCGCTGCCGGGCAATCCGGACCATCGCGTTGGTCCGTCGCCCTCGACGGCCGGCTCTCACGGGAACTGCGGGCTCTGGCATGCCGGGCAGTAGACGGCTCCCGGCGCAATGAGGGTTCCGCACCGTACGCAGGGCGTCGGCGGCGGACCGGCGTAGACGCTCGAATAGGTAGGAGCGGTTGGCGGGCCCCGCGGCGGCGCGGCGTAGTACACGGGTGCGGTGCCCGGCCCCGGTGGGATCGTCGGAGGAGTCGCGGGCGGCCCGACCGAAGGATGCGGCGCGGGCCGCGGCGCCGAGCCGGCCTGGGGCAGGGTATATCCGCACTTCGTGCAGAAGAGCGCCCCCGGCTCTCCGAGAGTCCCGCAATGCAGGCACACCGTCATGGCGAGTACGGTGCGCGCAAAGTATATGGCCGTTGTTCCGGTTTGCTCGCCGTTGGCTCCTCGATGCGTGGCGCTGGTCACCCGCGACTCCTCGCTCTATAGCGAGATCGCGGGAGCGCTGCGGGAGCGGAAGATCCCCTGCGTCAGCCTTCTCCCGGGAGATCGCATCCCGGACCGGGTGGCGGCGGTCATCACCACCCCGGGCGAGGCGAAGCACGTCGATCACGCGCGCGTGCTGCCCGTTCCCGAGGGAGGCGATCGTCACGCGCTCTGGACCGCGGTAGGGGATGCGCTCCTGGCGCCGGCGGGCGCTCGCGAACTGATCGTCGGCGTCGATCCCGGCCCGCGCCCGGGATACGCGGTGATGAGCGGCACCGCCGTCGTGGGCGAGGGCGTGCTGGATTCGCCGGAGGCGAGTGTGCGCTTCGCCGACCACCTGCGCCATCGCTTTCCCTCCCGCTCCATCCGGTACCGGGTGGGTTCGGGAGACCCGCCGTCGCGCAACCGGATCGTGAACGGACTCCTCGAGCGGCGCCGTCGCGTCGAGCTCGTCGACGAGCAGGGAACGACTCCGCGGGGCCACCGCCGGCCCCGCGACATGCTGGCCGCGCGACGGATCGCGGCGACCGAGGGCCGTGACGTCTATGCCCCGATCCCGACGACGGTCACGGAGGGGGAAGTGGCGAACGTGCAGCGGCTAAGCCGCATCGGAAGCGAAGGTCGGATCACGATCCCCCGCTCGATGGCCCACCGCGTCCTCCGCGGCGAGCTGACGCTCTCCGAAGCGGTCGCCGCCCTCAGCGGCGGCGCTCGAACCACCTCCTCGCCTTCCGGGGCAGAGATCCCCTCCCCGCGCGAACGCCTTTAACGCCTCGCCGCTCGTCCGTCGCCGTGCCGCTCTCCGCCGAGGTATGCGCCCGGCTGCGCCGTATCGCGCTCGAGAACGCGATCGCGCACGGCGACGAGCCGCGCGCGGGCCCGGTCGTAGCGCGCCTCTTGAGCCAGGAGGCCTCGCTGAGGACGCGGGCGGCCGAGGTCCGCGCCGAGGCCGACCGAATCGTACGGGAGATCGGAGCGATGGACCCCGCCGCCCGCGGCGCCGCGCTCGCTGCCCTCGGGGGACCCGAAGCCCGCGCGCCCCGCGCGATGTCGGAGAATCGCGGCGCGGAGTTCCCGGACCTGCCGGGCGCCGTTCCCGGCGCGGTCGTGGTCCGCCTCGCTCCCTTCCCGAGCGGTGCGCTCCACGTCGGCCACGCTCGGATGCTCTACGCGAACGACCACTATCGGCAGCGCTACGCGGGCCGGCTCCTCCTGGTCTTCGACGATACGCCCGGCTCGGAGGAGAAGAGGGTCGAGTCCGAGTTCTACGATATCATCCGCGGAGACCTGGATCTCGCGCAGGTCCGACCCGACGCCGTCTACTACAAATCGGACCGGGTCGGCGCGTTCTACCCTTGGGCGGTGCGAACGATCGAGGCCGGGGGCGCCTATGTCTGTCACTGTCCGGCCGACCTCCTTCGTGCGAATCGTGCCGCGGGCGAAGCGTGCCCCGAACGGGCCCAACGCACGGAGGAGACGCTCCGAGAGTGGGACCGGATGCTCGCGGGCGAGTACGCGGTCGGGACCGCGGTGCTGCGCCTGCGCACGGACATGCGGGATGCGGATCCGGCGTTCCGCGACCGGATCCTGTTCCGGTTGAGCGACCTCGACCATCCGCGCGTCGGCCGCCGCTACCGCGTCTGGCCGATGCTCGAATTCTCCTGGGCGGTCGACGACCTCGAGCTCGGGATCACGCACGTCCTGCGCGGAAAGGACCTCGTGATCGAGGACCGGATGGAGCGGTTCCTCTGGGACCTGTGGAAGGTGAAGGGCCCGGAGTTCGTGCACTGGGGGATCCTTCGGATCCGCGAGGCGAAGGTCGCCAAGAGCAAGGCCTACCGGGAGGTGAAGAGCGGCGTGTTCGACGGATGGGACGATCCGAGGACCTGGTCCCTCCGTTCCCTCGACCGGCGAGGGATCACGCCCGAAGCGGTCCGGGCGTTCATCCTGTCGTTCGGGATGTCGCTCTCCGACATCGAGGTCCCCGCCGAGTCCCTCTACGCCGAGAATCGGAAGCTGATCGACGCGACGACGATGCGGCGTTCGTTCGTCGCGGACCCGGTGGAGGTCGACGTGAGCGGCTGGCCCGCCGGTCTCACGACGACGGAGCTGCCCAACCATCCGGATCGTCCGGAGCTCGGCCGACGGACCGTCGAGGCGGGCCCGCGCTTCTACCTCGCCCGCCAGGACGTCCGGGCCCATGCCGGCGAGGAAGTCCGGCTCAAGGACCTCGCGAACATCCGGCTTCCGCCGGACGTCCCGGAGTCGCTCGGCCGGCTCGTCGCCGAGTTCACGTCCCGGGAGAACAAGCGCATCCCGCGCCTGCAGTGGGTCGGCGCGACGAGCGCGGTCCCGGTCGATCTGCTCGGGCTCGAGGGAGATCACACGAGCGGAATGGGCGAAGGGGCTCTCCTCGCCGCCGAACCCCGCCAAAGCGAGCCGCTATCGTCGTGAGGGATCGTCCCGATAGGCGATTATCCGCGGGGCCGCTCGAACCGCCGCGAAAAACCTTGAGGCGCGTATCGCCGGCAGCGGCATTGTCGCCGACAATCTCGCGGCGCGACTCAATGCGGTGCGCAGCGACGCCCTGTATGCCAAAGTGCTGTTCCTGTTTCTCGGCGCGCCTGGCGCTCTGCTCGCAATCGTACTCACCATCGCGGTGGTGGCATCTGGCGGAGTCCGCAGACGGCGCGACCAGGCGCTGTTGCGCGTCCGCGGTGCGTCGCGCGCACAGATCATGAAGCTGGCCGCAGTAGAAGCTGCGCTGGTAGGCCTGGGAGGATCGGCGGCTGGACTTCTTTTCGCCGCTATCCTGTCGCGAACGCTGCTCGACGTCAGTATTTTCAACGCCATCGCCATTTATTGGGTTACGGGGGCCGTCTGCGCCGGAGTCTTGCTTTCCCATGCCGCAATCCTCACCACTGCTTGGATGGACGCGAGACAGACCACGGTCACTGCGGCGCGGATGTCCGCGAGCGGCGGTCGAGCGCAATTGTGGCGGCGCGTCGGACTTGATTTCATTCTTGTCGCCTTGTCGGCGGTCGTCTTCTGGAGAACCTGGAGTAGCGGCTATCAGGTGGTACTCGCGCCCGAGGGCGTGCCCGCGTCGTCGGTCGACTATGCGGCGTTTCTCGCGCCGGTGCTGCTGTGGCTGGGCGCCGGCCTGCTGACGATCCGCTTGTGCCGCGCCGGCCTGCAGCGCGGTCGTGCCGCGCTGGCCAAGGCACTGCGACCGATCGCGGGCTCGCTGGCCGGAGTCGTGGCAGCCACGATCAGCCGTCAGGGCAAGCGCATGACGCAAGGCATTGCGCTGGTTGCGCTCGCCTTTGCCTTTGCGATATCGACCGCCGTCTTCAA
>JAJYUO010000046.1 GCA_021792485.1 Thermoplasmata archaeon | reverse complement strand
GGCCGAGAAGCGCCGGAGCCGAGTGCTCCCGATGTACAATCTCAGCACGATCTCGGTCCGTCGGTCGGCCCTACGACCGTTTCTCTCCGGGTTCAAGGATGTCGCGGCCGGGTCCGACTCGCTCGTCTTCCTCAGTGCGCTCGCCGGCCCCGGAGCGATCCGGGTCGATCCCCGGGTCCTCAGCTGCCACCGTATCCACGGCAGCGTGAGCATGGAGACGTTCGGCGAGGGTGGCGTCCGTCCGCCCAAGGACCCGGCGTATATCGAACGGTCGCTCGAGGCGCTGCGGCGGCAGGAGGCGATCGTGCGCGGGACCCCGGCGGCCGCCTGGGCGCGATGGCTGTACGTGATCGCACGGATCGACGCGTACCTGAGCCTGCCGAACAGCCCACCGCCCTCGGCATCCGAATACCTCGACTTCCTCAAGGGAGCGATACGCGAGCGCCAGCGTTTCCGCGTGCCGGCCCTCGCGTTCGTCGCCGCGCGCCGGATCCTGCCGAGAGCGGCGTTCGATCGCTGGTGGGCGTACCGTAGCCTCCAGTACCGTCGCGATGCGCGCGGTGTCGACCCGGCCGAGCTGTTTGCGAGCGACGGGACCGACTAGGTCCGGGCGGCCATCCTCCGCGATCCCGTCCGCGTTCGTCGAACTCTCTCGGCGAGGGCCTGGGTCTCCGAGAGCGCCCGGGCGTACCGTTCCGGTGACCCGACGGAGCGCCAAATTCCTTGCCGAGGCGTGAGGATGAGCGCCTGCGCCCGCCCGCCGTCCCGGAGGAGCCGCGCGATGCCATCGGTGAGCTCGAGCTCCTCCGGATGGCGGCGCGCTTCTCGGCGGAGGGCGTCCCAGATCCTGGGCCCGAAGGCGTAGACCGCGGTCGCCGCCCACCGAGATCGAGGTTCGGCCGGCTTCTCTTCCATGGCGGTCACGGCGAGTCGACCGATCCCCCGGAACGGCGCGAGGGGCCGTCCTTCGACGACCCCGTAGCGTCGCGCGTCGGCGACCGGACGCACGAGCAGCACGGCGTCCAGCCGTTCGCGTGCGCGCAAGGCGACCATGGCGCGAACGAGTTGGCCTCGCTCCGGCTCGAGAAGGAGCCCGTCCCCGGCGTGGACGACGAACGGCTCGTCGCCCACGACGGGTGCGGCGCGGAGAACCGCGTCGCCAAACCCTCGGGAGCGGCGATCCTTCGGCTGCCGCTGGAGCCGGAACTCGATGCGGAGCCGCGCGAGCGATCGGTAGAATTGCCGCGTCTCGCGCACGCGCTCCGGGTGATGGGCGTGGCGGCGCAGGAACGCCGGATCGATGCTGAAGTACGATCGGACGTAGCTCAGATTCTCGGGGCGAACGACGAGGACGAGGTCGGAGATCCCCGCTCTCACGAGGGTTTCGAGGACGAAGTGGGCGACGGGTTTCAGCACGGGGGCGCCGTGGCCGTCGCTCGGAACGTCGAAGAGCGGCAGGAACTCCTTGCGGACGAGACGCGCCCACGGGAGCATCCGGCTCCCGTCGCCCGCGAGCGTGACGACCCCGCGCATCGAGCTACGGCGCCCCGCCCGACGGAAGCGGCCCCGAGGAGGTCGGCATGCGGGTCCTGAGCGAGGGCCGGTTGTCCCCCTGCCGCCAATCCGTCGCCGGTTGCACAACATGCCGCTTCGCCGCGAGGCGTCGGCGGTAGTGCCGAAGCGTGGCGAAGATCTCGCGGATCACCTCATCCAACGCTCGTGTGCGACGGTATCCGAGCTCGTACAGGCGTTCGTGGATCGGTTCGTAGCCGTGCTCCTCCGCCTCGACCCGCGGGTTCGGCGGGTGGGCGATCGTGGCCGAGTACCCGAACTCCGCGGCGATCCGGCACGTGGTCTCCGCAAGGTAGTTCACGGAGTACGCCGCGTCGAATTGGTTGAAGACCCGGTACTCGCCCGCTCGCGCGGGATGCTCGATTGCGATCCGGAGCGACTGAACGGAGTCCTCGAGCGCGATGAACCCGCGGGTCTGGCCCCCCCGTCCGTAGGCCGTGAGCGGGAGGCCGAGAATCGCTTGGGCGATGAACCGGTTGACGACGGTTCCCCATGTCTCGTCGAAATCGAACCGCGTGAGGAGACGTCGGTCGGTCATCTCCGGGGTCCGGATCCCGTAGATGACGCCCTGCATCACATCGGTGGCGCGGAGGTTCCAGATTCGGCTCGCGAACATCACGTCGCCCGAATCGAAGACCTTGCTCCAATGGTACCAGCTTCCCGCCTGCCGAGGGAAGGGGAGCGTATCCTTGCCTCCGCGATACTCGACCTCGAAGAACCCTTCGGGGATCGGCACCTTCGGAGTCCCATACTCCCCCATGGTGCCCATCTTGACGAGGTGCGCCTCCGGTGCGTGAGCGCGCATGGCGTAGAGGAGGTGGAGCGTGCTCGTGACGTTCTCGACCTGCGTCGCGACCGCGTGGTGGACGTCGATCATGGAGTAGGGCGCGCTTCGTTGCTCGGCGAGGTGGACGATCGCGTCGGGGTGCTCGGTCGAAAGAACCTTCTCGGCGACGTCGTACCGAGCGAGATCGCCGCGGTAGAAGGCGATCTCCTTGCCAAGAACCTCCTTCACCGCGGCTTGGCGGCGCGCGAACGACGGAATCGGCGTCGCGGACCAGCTTCCCACTTCCCGAACCCTGCGACGCGTGACGAAGCTATCGATTCCAACAACCTCGTGACCGCGCGCGAGCAGGTGAAGCGCGAGCGGCCAGCCGGAGTAGCCGTCGATGCCCGTGATCAGTACCTTCATCGGCCGACCGGTGCCGCGAGCGAAAGTCCCGCTTTAACGCTAAGGTTTCGGGGTTGGGGGTGCTGTTCCGCGAAAGACCGGACGAAAGCCCATAAACGAGCCGTCCTTCCGGGGGACGAGGGTCGTTTCCCGGGAGGGCGAGCGGTGAGCGGGCGCCTGCAAGTCGTGGACACGCAAGGAGACCCGCTCAGCGGCGCGATGATGGTCGTGGGATTCCCGACCCACGGCCTCGTTGGTTCGGTTGCGGCATCCTACCTCGTGCATACGCTCGACATGACCCCGGTCGCCTACATGGTGGGGGAAGAATTTCCCCCGACCGTGGTGATGGACGAGGGGGTCGTCGGCGCTCCCGTCCGGTTCTATGCGAGCAAGATCGTCTGCGGGCCGGAGCGCACGTGCGATCAGTTGGTCGTAGCGATCTCGGACATCCAGCCGCCGGTCCACCTGCTGAACGAACTGGGTCGCACGCTGCTCGACTGGGCCGAGGACAAGAAGATCCAGCTCGTCGTCGCGGTCGAAGGTCAGCCGATCGAAAACGAGACGAAGACCGACGCGCGGGTCGTTGCAATGGCGAACCGTGCGGCCGCTCCGCTGCTCGACCGATACGCGTTCACCCCGGCCAGCGGCGTCGTGACGGGGTTTGCGGGCGGGATCCTGCTCCCCGCGATCTCGCGAACGATCCCGGTGCTCTGCCTGATCGCCCAGGCGCACAAAGACTACCCGGACGCGCGGGCGGCTGCCAAAGTCATCGAGACGATCAACCCGTTGGTCCCATTGCTGTTGCTCAACACGCGCCCCTTAAGGGAGAAAGCCCGGCAGATCGAGGCGGAGGTCCGAGCGAGCCTATCCCAGCAACAGAAGTCGATCGCGAACCTCCGTCCGATCGAGACGGATGGGGTGGGTGAGATGTATCGCTGAGCCCGGGCCTGCCCAGTTCCGGGGCACGGAGGACGGCGGTGAGCCTTCCGCCACGCTTCGCGGCTTTCACCCGTCCGATCTTGACACGATCATGGAGATCGTGGCGGAAGGTCTGCACGAGCACTACGATCCCACGCTGTACGGCACGTTGAGCGCTGCGTGGCCCGAGGGATTCTTGGTCGCGGCGGACGAGCTCGACCGCCCGGTCGGCTTCCTGCTCGGGGTCAACCAGACCCCCGGGGAGGGTCGCGTCCTGATGTTCGCCGTCGACCGGGCCGCCCGACGTCGCGGCGTCGGAACGCTGCTCATGGAGGCGTTCCTCGAACGGTGCCGCCGCCGGGGGCTCCACCGCGCCACCCTGGAGGTTCGGGTTTCGAACGCCGCCGCCATTCGGCTCTACGCTCGGTTCCGGTTCAGCGTCGTCGACCTCCTCCGGGGATACTACTCCGACGGTGAGAACGGCTACCAGATGGCGCGCGACGTCGCCTAGGGCATGGCCTCCCCACTCCGCCAGCGCTAAGACGGGCGCCGTACGTCCCATCGCGATGCCCGACCGTTGGCCCACCGCGACCGACTTGATGACTCCCGACCTCGTCACCGTAGCGCACGACGCCCCGCTCAGCGAAGCCCTTGGGCTGATGCGCTCGCGCGAGATCCACGAGATCCCCGTGCTCCGCGGGAACCGGCTCGCCGGATTGCTGACCTTCGAGTCGATCGCACGTCGTGCCACCCTGCCGCTCACCACCAAGGCCGAGCACCTGCTGATCCTCCCGCCGGTCATCCTCGGCAGCACGCCGTACCCCGAGATCGCCGAGCAGCTGCTGGCCACCGGGCTGCGGGCCGCGCCGGTCGTCGGACGGCGGGGCGAACTGCTCGGTCTCGTCAGCCGCACGGACCTCGTCAAGGCCCTTCCCCCGCTGATCCGCTCGGCGAACCAACCCGTAGACGGCGTCGCGCGTTCGATCGGCACCACGCTGAAAGAGAACGATCCCGTTCGCATGCTGATCGCCCGGGTACGGCTCTTGGAGGAGCATCCGCTGCCGGTGGTCGACCGGAAGGGGAAGCTCGTGGGCGCCGTCGGTATACGGGATCTCGGTCGGATCCTGTGGCGCCCGACGATCGGCGGGAAGCGCGACGCCGAGAACAAGGGCAAGGCGATGGACGTCTCCGTCAGCACGATCATGCATTCTCCTCCCGTTACGGCGAGCGCCGGCACCTCGGTCGCGGAGGCGGCGCGTCGGATGATTCGAGAGCGCGTCTCGAGCGTCTTCCTCCTCGGAGCGTCGGGGAAACCCGAGTCGATCGTTTCCCAAGCCGATCTGCTCGGTCTCGCGATTGCGGAAGCGAGCCGAGAAGGGAAAGCCCTAGGGGACGTCTACGTGGAGGTCACCGGCCTTCGCGGCGCGAGCGACCCCTCGATCCTCACCGAGATCGATCGGGCCGTGGCCGGCGGGCTCCGTCGGATTTCCCGGTACGTCCGCCCGCTCCTGCTCAATTTGCACTTTGCGCCGCACGCGATCCATCGCACCGGGGACATCACGGTAGAGGCGCGCCTGCACACGAACAAAGGGATCTTCTACGCGTCGAACACGGGCTGGAACCTCCTGGCGGGGACCGGCGCCCTGATGGACGAGCTCGTGGCCCAGATCCGCCGCCAGCGGCAGGAATCCCGTCGGCCGCGCCACATCGGCGGCGGGCGCCGCCCGACCGGCGACGATGAGTCGATCGTGGTCGATCCGGACCTTGAGTCGCGGATCCGCCATGCGACCGAGGACGAGTAACGGGAGGAAGAGTACCCTCGCCACCGATGATCGGTAACCCGCGCGATCCTCGCCAGATGCAGCGCATGATGCGCCAGCTCGGGATGACGACCGAAGAGGTACCGGGCGTGGAGGAGGTCATCGTCCGCACGGCCGACAAGGAGCACGTTTTCCAGCGCCCGGAAGTGACCATCCTGACCGTTCAAGGCGTGAAGACCTATCAGGTCGTAGGCACGCCTCAGGTCCGCGCGCGTTCGGCGGCTATCGGGTCCGGGGCGTCCGCTGGGCCGATCGCGCGCGCCGGGCCGCCGGAGGAGGACGTCTCGCTCGTGATGGAGCAGGCCGGCGTCACGCGGGAGGAGGCTCTCGAAGCCCTCTTCGTCGCCCATGGGGCACCGGCGGAGGCGATCCTCTCCCTCCTTGCGCGACGAGGAAAGGGGTGACTGAACCGGCGTCGAGCGCGATCGCGCGGGAATGCGTGGAGGGGTACCTCTACACGGCCCAACCGTTCGAGCTCTGGATCTTTCGTCGCCCGCCCGCTCGCGGAGGCATCTGGGTGCCCGTGAGCGGAAAGGTCGAACCGTCCGATGCGGATCTCGAAGCGGCGCTCCGCCGAGAGCTTCGGGAGGAGACCGGGTTGGAGCAACCCGGGCCGGTTACTCCTCTCGACTGGCAGGTACCGTTCGATGCGCCCGGTGGAGAAGGGACGTGGCGCTTGACCGCCTTCGCGGTGGAGGTGGATCCGGCGTGGAGGCCCGCACTGAGCGCCGAGCACGATCTCGCGGAACGCGTATCGCCGTCCGTCGCGTCGGTGCGTCTGCACTACACGGACAATCGCGAGGCGGTGCAGCGGCTCGCGGCGCGCCTGGAGCCGCGCCTCGGGCCGAACCCGATCGGAGCGGTCCGGGTCTTCGCCCAGATCGGTCCCGAGCTCTTCGAGGCGCTGCGGGAGCACCGCCCCAAGCGCATCGCGCTTCAGGTCCCCGCCGGGCTCGTGCGGAACGCGCACGATCTCGCGGAAGAGATCCGCGAAGCTACGGGAGCGCCGGTCTTTCTCGCCGGTCGGCCCTGTTTCGGCGCGTGCGACGTGCCGATGCCCGACGAGGTGCCGGGCGCGGAGATCGCGGTCGTTCTCGGCCATGCCCCCATCCCGAACATCGTCCTGCCGCTGCCGACCTTCTTTGTCGAGATGCGCCATCCCGGCGGTTCCCCTTCCCGCCTCGTAGAGATCGTGCGAGCCGGCGGCCTCCCGATGCGGCTGGGGATCGTCGCCTCGGTCCAGCACCTCGATCTGGTCGCGCCATTCGAGCACGAGCTCCTCCGGGCGGGATTCTCTCCCAAGGTGGGCACCGGCGACCGTCGTCTCTCCTACCCCGCTCAGGCGCTCGGTTGCAACTATACCGGCGCAGAAAGCATCGCCGAGGACGTCGATGCCTACCTGTTCCTCGGCACCGGCCAGTTCCATCCGATCGGACTCGCGCTCGCCACGAATCGACCCGTGTACGCTCTCGACCCCCTCCAGGAGAGCCTCGCGCCGCCGATCGACCGGGCCGCGATCGTGCGGCGACGTCAGCTCCTCGTGGCCGGGACCCGCGACGCCCGGCGCTGGGGGATCCTGGTGTCGACCTTCGCGGGCCAGAACCGAACCGCCACCGCGCTGAGCCTACAGTTCCGCGCCCGTCGGAGCGGTCGCGAGGCGGAGATCCTTACGTTTTCCCGGATCGATCCCCGGGACCTCGAGGGGCGTGCGTTCGATGCCTACGTCAACACGGCCTGCCCGCGGATCGCGATCGATGACTCGGACCTGTATCCGAGGCCCATGCTGACTCCGCCGGAGTTCCTGATGGCGCTCGGGGAGCTCCCGCTCGAACCCTACCGCTTCGATACCTATCACTGACACGCCGCGGCCGACCCGCTAGGCACAAGGCGGAACGGCGTCCTGGGCCGCCCGGGGCGCCTCGTGGTGATCGAGAGGAGGACCGGGATCGCGGCCGCCCTGTGCGTCATCGGTCTCGGGCTGTACGCGGATGCGGCGATCCGGGGCGCTCTCCAGCCGCCGTACGCCGCTTTGACCGGGGCGGCGGTCGAGCTCGGGGTAGGCCTCGCGGCGATCGCTGCGGGATTCGCGGTGCTCCCGCACTCCGGGCTGAAGCCGGTCGTGACCCTTCCCGTTCCGACCGCCGTAAAGGAGACCGAGGCGCACGGGATTGGGGCCGAACCCCGGATCCTCGTCATCGGCCCGACCCCGATCTTCCTCGACGCGTGGCGCGCCGGGCAATCGCGCCGCCGTCGTGCCGGTTGGATCGCGATCGGCGTGACGGTGCTCGCGATCTTCGTGACGATCCTGATGATCTAGGCGGGCGCGGTCGCCCCGCGGGCGAGACGAAGGAACGCGCGGTGCAATCGCGGATCGTCCGTGAGCTCCGGGTGGAACGTCAGGGCCCAGACGTTCCCGACGCGCGCTCCCACCACCTCCTCCCCCCGCCAGGCAAACGGCCGCGCCCCGGGTCCCACGTGGAGGATGCGCGGGGCTCGGATGAACACACCGGGGAACGGTCCTCCGGGAAGCCCCTCCACGCGCACCCATGCCTCGAACGCCTCGCGCTGGCGGCCGAAGTCGCTGCCACGGACCGAGATGTCGAGGATCCCGAGCGGACGCGGGTCTCGTCCCCCCGGGCCCGGTTCCAGATCTCGGGAGAGGAGGATCAGGCCCGCGCACGTGGCGAGTGTGGGAAGACCCGAGCGGATCCTCGTGGCGAGCGGCTCCCGGAGGTCCGACCGGTCGATCAGATCCGATATCGTGGTCGACTCACCTCCCGGCATCAACAACGCCGCGAGCCCGTCTAGGTCCGAAGGGCGACGAATCGTTCGGACCTCGGGACCCAGGCGCCCGATCGCGCGGGCCTGTTCCGGTACGTCTCCTTGTACGGCGAGAACGCCGACGATCATCCGACGCTCTACGAGTGGCGGAGTTCGTCCAAGATCGCCTTGGCCCGATCGAAGCGGACGGCGTGTTCCCGCACGAGCGCTTCCGCGACGCGGTCGACCTCGTCGGCTCGGGCGCCGGCGCTGACCGCGAGGTTGCGCGCGTGCAGTGCCATGTGGCCGCGCTGGATTCCTTCGGTCGCCAGGGCACGAAGGGCACCGAAGTTCTGGGCAAGCCCGACCGAGGCGATGATCTCGCCCAGCTCCCGTGCGGACGTCACGCCGAGCAGCTTCACATTCGACTTCGCGGTAGGGTGGACGGCGGTCGCCCCGCCGACAAGTCCCACCGGCATCGGAACCTCGATCGATCCCACGAGATCGCCGTTTGCGTCCTTCTCGTAGGCGGTCAACGGGCGGATCACGTGCCCGGATGCCGCCGTCCACGCGGCAAAGCTGTGCGCGCCCGCCTCGATGGCCCGGAAATCGTTGCCGGTCGCGATGACGACCGCCGAGATCCCGTTCATGATCCCCTTGTTATGCGTGGCGCACCGGAACGGGTCGGCCACCGCGAACGCATACGCCTCGAGGATCGCGTCGACGACCCGCGCGCCTGTCGCGCTTTCGGTCGCGAGGGCGCTCGCGGGGAACGTC
>JAJYUO010000045.1 GCA_021792485.1 Thermoplasmata archaeon | reverse complement strand
CGGTCACGCTCATCATCGCGGCGAGTGCCATGAGCCAGGTCCCGTTCACGATCCTCTGGGGGAACCTGTCGGACCGGATCGCCCACCGAAAGTACTTCCTCGTCGGCTCGTTCCTCGCCACTGGCGTGAGCATCATCCTCATCGCGCTCGCGCAGAACCTCGAGACGTTCTTCTGGCTCAACGTCGTCGAGGGTCTCGCCTGCGCCGCGAGCGCCCCGATCGGCACGATGCTCTTGCTCGAAACGCGACAGAAGCGATGGTGGCCAAAGGACATTGGCTTGTTCGGCCTGATCTCCGGGCTCGGTACCACGATCGGCCTCGGAATTGGGTTCGTGTGGCTGTTCGTGCTGGGCCTCCACCAGAGCCCGATCGAGACGATGACGGCGCTCCTCCTCCTGTCTGGAACGCTCGCCGTTCTCGCGGCGGTCATCGCGTTCGCCTGGATCGAAGAACCGTCGCGCCGGCTCGCCCGGTCGAGCGTCGCGGAGCTCATCAACCTCAACCGAGGTGTTATCGAGCGCCTGCGCCACGTCCGCTCGAGGGTCCTGAATGTCGTCGATCTCGCCCGAGGGAAAGCCGAGCGCATTCCGCGACGGGAATGGTTCTTCCTGGCCGCCCTTGCGGTGATGAGCATCGGCTTTGACGTCTTCTACGGACCGTTCCCGGTCTACCTGCTCGAGGTAACGAGGCTCTCGGACGCGAGCATATTCATCGTTTACCTCGGCGCCGCCGGGGCGTCGACGGCGCTCTTCTTCCACTCCGGCCTCGCGGTCGAGCGGCACTCGCCCAAGGGGGTGTTCCTTGCGTCGCTGGGCGGCCGGACGGCGCTGATCCTCTTGTTCGTGTGGTCGCCGATTTTCGTGATCCTCGGGTACGGTAGTGTGGGCCTCACGGGATGGATGACGCTCCTCAACGCCCTGATGGGGGTCAGCTGGGCGTTCGTCAGCACGGCGAGCACGCTCTTTCTCATCCGCCTGGTCGGAAGATCGGCCCGAGGGCGTGCCCTCGGCCTGTACAACGCGGTCGCCGGCCTCGGCAGCCTGTTCGGGACCGTGTTGGGAGGCTACCTGTTCGCGACGTATGGCTTCCGGTCTACCTACATCTTTGCCGCGCTCGTCGTCGCGGTGGGGCTGTTGATGCTCCTCCCGATCCCGTTCCCGCTCTTCACGATCCGGCAACGGCTGGTCCGTCTCCCTAAGCGCGAGCGCGTCCCGCCGCCGCTTCACGGTCGGATCCGTCCGTTTGATTCGGGAGAGCGGAATTCCGAGCCCAGCCACATCTAAGATGGCGGAGGAGGATCGGGAGAGCCAATGGCCGCAGGAGAGTCCGATCCGGTGCTCCGACCGCCTTTGGCGGAGGTCGCGCTCGGAATGGGCTTCTATGCGACCCGCGCATCGGGCGTCGGCGGGACGCTGAAGTCCGGCGCCGAGGACTTCCGGGTCCGAGAGGTCTCCGCCTATCCGATGCCGGTGACGGACGGCCCCTATACGGTGCTCCGGATCGAGAGCCGAAACTGGGAGCAGCACGAACTCGCCGAAGTGATCGCGCGTCGTCTCGGCCTCCCCCGACGATCGATCGAGTGGGCTGGGACGAAGGACCGACGGGCGGTCTCGGAGCGCTTGTTTTCCTATCGAGGTGCGCCTCCGAGCGTCGATCTCGGGCTTTCCGACGTGACGGTTCGCGACGCCTATCGATCGAACGACGGAGTGCGCCTCGGCCATCACTATGGGAATTCGTTCGAAATCGCGGTACGGAACCTGGCCGAGCCGGTCGACCGCGCGCTCTCCCAGTACCGGGAGATCGCCCAAGAGCTCCACCGTCAGGGAGTATTCCCGAACTTCTTCGGACCCCAGCGATTTGGCGAGGTCCGGCCGATCACGCACGATGTCGGCCGCGCGATCGTGAAGGGCGATGCCGGCGCCGCAGTCGAGATCTACCTGGCGGCCGCTCCCACCGACGGGGACGGTCCGGGCGTCGCGGCTCGGCGGCGATATGCCGCGGACCACGACGCGGCTCGGGCGCTCTGGGAGTTCCCGCGGGAGTACCGCTTCGAGCGAGCGATCCTCGAGCGCCTTGCGCGAGGCCAGCCGCCGGAACGTGCACTTCGCGGGCTCTCGCGCGAGCTGAGGATGTTGTTCGTTCACGCCTACCAGTCGCTTCTCTTCAACCGGTGGATCACGCTCCGATGGCGCCGGGGCCTTCCGCTGTCCCGTCCGATCGCCGGGGACCGCATCGTGCGCATCGAGCGAGACGGCACCGTCCGCGGGACGGACGCGATTGCCGTCTCCGCCGACAACGTGAGCGAGTGCTCGGAGCTGGTCCGTCGGGGCCGAGCGCTCCTCGCCGGTCCGCTCGTCGGATACGAGACAACGATCCCGGACGGCCCGGCCGGAGAGCTCTTGCGGGACGTTCTCCAAGAGGAGGGCGTCGAGCCGAGCGCGTTCACGCTACCCGCCTTCCCGGAACTCGCCAGCAAGGGCACCTACCGTCCGGCGGTCCTGCCGGTTCCCCCGATCGGGATCGACCCGTACGGCGAGGAGGGCGACTCGGTCCGGTTTCGTTTCTCCTTGCCGAAAGGGGCCTATGCCACGGTCTTGCTGCGTGAATTTCTCAAAGCCGGTGCTCGGTGAGCGCGTGGAAACGAGCCTTCTAATACACGCCTCCGCGCTGAATTCCCGGGGAGCCCGGACGTTGTCGCTGGAGGCGCTGACTACCGCGCGTCGACCCGAGTCCGGTGAACCATCGAAAGCTAGTGAGGCTACTACCGAACTGGTACGCGTTCCAACCGGAGTTCCGGATTTCGACTATTTCATGGGGGGGATCCCCGCCGGATCCGTCGTGCTGCTCATCGGAGACGCCGGCGCCGGCCAGTCCGAGTTCGCCTTGACCAGCGCCGTGCAATTGATGCTCCACGCCGAGGATCCGGCGGGCCATCCGTTCCACTTGGGAGCGGCTCACGGAACGTTCGAGTATCCTTCCGCCATCCTCTATGTCAGTTTCACCCGGACCCGGCGTCAGGTCCTCGACGAGATCCGGGCCGCGTTCGATCCCCTCTACCCCGAGGTCGTCCAGCGGCACCTCACCTTCGCCGATCTCTCCGCGAGTTACTTCCGCACCACGAGCGTTCCGTCGGCGTGGTCGGAACTACCGAGCCCGTTCTCGGGGATCGTCCGCGACCCGGGGCGGGCCGAGGATCACCCGCTGCGCTCGCTCGCCGACGCGCTGGATCGGAACGGAGCCGGCCGCGTCGTCATCGTGGATTCGCTGGGAGACCTCGTCGTCCGCCCGGGGCTCGAACCCGGAGACCTCCTGACGTTTCTCAAGGGGCTCCGTCGCCGCGCGAAGGAGTGGGGCGGGATCGTCTACCTCCTCCTCCCGCGCGGCGTGGCGGCCCCGTCGGTCGAGCAAGCGATGGTCGACTCGGTCGACGGCGTCCTCTCCTTCTCGTGGACGACAAACGCGAACCGTTCGCGTCGTCAGCGCTCGCTCTTGATCGACAAGTTCCTCCCGGTGCTGTCCCACGTCGCCGAAGAGTACCAGGGGCGGTTTGTGATCCGGGTGCATGCCCTTACGGGCTTGGTGACCACGCAGCATGAGCGCATCTGACGGCGCCCGGCCCCGGGTCCCGACCGGAATCGAGGGCCTCGACGCGATGCTCCACGGGGGGATCCCGGCCGGTCACGTGGTGCTCGTCACCGGGCTCCCCGGCACGGGCAAGACCTGCTTCGGCCTATCGTTCCTCGCGGCCGGCCTCGCGCGGGGAGAGCGCGGCGTCTATCTCTCGCTCGAGGAGGACGTCGACATGCTCCTCGAGACCGCGCGTCAGTTTGGATGGCCCTTCGACGAGGCCCGGGCGGATGGCCGACTCCAGATACTGCGGCTCGATCCGCGAGAAACGCACCAGAGCCTCCATCGAATCCAGGGCGAGCTCGGCGCGGAGCTCACCAAGCTGAAGGCCAAGCGCATCGTCGTCGATTCCGTCTCCCTCCTCGAGATGCTCTGTGACGGAGAGGTCGCCCGACGCGACACGCTCTTCGCGCTCGCGGGCGCCTGCCGCGGTTCCGGGGCGACGACCGTCTTCATCGCGGAAGCGGACCCGCAGCACCCCGAGGTCACCCGGGACGGGCTCTCCGAATACGTGGCGGACGGGGTCCTCCTCCTCGGATACTCCCAGACCGCCGACGGGCGTCGCGTGGGACTCTCCGCGCGCGTGATGAAGATGCGGCGCACGGCCCACGTCCGCACCGCGCAACCGTACTCGATCGGACCGAACGGCCTGGTGGTCGACGCCAACGCCGTCGACTTCGGCCGGCTCAGCTAGTCGTCCGCTCGTGGACGACAGGATCCGGTGCGGCCGCCCACAACCGTGATTCGGGGGGGCGCCGATGGCGGCGCGATGATCTCCGAGCCCACGTGGGTCCTCTACGTGGACATGGATGCCTTCTACGTCAGCTGCGAGCTCGTGGACCATCCGGACCTGCGGGGGCGGCCGGTGATCGTCGGTCAGGCGCCGAGCGATCGGCCGACGCGTGCCGTCGTGCTCTCGGCGAGCTACGAAGCGCGGGCCTTCGGCGTGCACAGCGCGCAGCCGGTGCGGGAGGCTGCCCGCCGATGCCCGAACGCGCTGTGGATCCCGCCGGATTTCTCGAAGTACGAGCGGCGTTCGCAGGACGTGATGGCGTGGCTCGAGCGACGGTTCGGCCGCGTGCGCCCCCAGAGCATCGACGAGGCGATGGTCCGGCTTTCGGCTCCGGACGCCCGGGCCGTGGCCGACGTGGCGCGCAGCGCTCAGTCCGATCTGGCCCAGAGCCTTGGCCTTCCCTCTTCCTGGGGGGGCGCTCCTTCCGCCGTCGTCGCGAAGATCGCGACCGACGTGGCGAAGCCGAACGGGGTCCTGGTCGTCGATGCAGCCGAAATCGCCGGGTTCCTCGGACCGATGACGGTCCGCGCGATCCCGGGAATCGGGCCGAAGACGGCCGATCGCCTCGCGCGAGCCGGCATCCATACGATCGCCGACCTCGGGGCGCGTCGGCATCGGGAGATCCGCGGATTGCTGGGCGCGTGGGGCGCCGACCTGGTCGACCTCGCGCGGGGAACGATCCCGCCGCTGCGCGACGAGCCGTCCTCGGCGCCGATCTCGCGATCGGTCGACCGGACGTTCGCGGTCGACGAACGGAACCTGCCGGCCCTGGAGGGATCCGTCCGCGAGCTCGCCGGTGAGCTGCATCGTTCTCTCGAGAAGGAAGGACTGACGTTCGGGGCCGTGGGCATCGCCTTGCGCTGGAGCGACTTCCAGCGCGTCCAGCGGATCCGTTCCCTCCCGGGTTCGACCCGCTCCTTCGACGCGCTGGAGACCATGGCGATCCGACTGGTTCGAGAGCTCTTCGAGGAAGAGCGGAGCGGCGTCGGACGTGCGGTCCGGACCCTCACGGTTCGGGTCGAGCGCCTGGCCACCCGGCGAGGGCAACAGGACCGTCTGGACCGGTACGTTCCCGCGGAGCCGGAGTAAAGAACCCGTCCCCGGTTCGGGCCCCGTGAACTTCTCGAAGGACGTCGATCGCGACGCCGAGGCGCTCGCCCGACCGGCCCCCGGGTTCGGGGTTCCCTTTCCGGCGTACAACGGCCGGTCGAACGTCAACATCGTGCCGACCTGGCTTCGTAACGGTGATCGCGCGCGCGACGCGCTTCCCCTTGCGCCACCGTTGGTTCCCGAGCTTGACCCGTGGAACGGACGGCCCCCGGACGGACCGACGATCGTACTCCTCGTCGACGGATTCGGGTGGCAATCGTTTCGCCGCGCCGCCGAGGCCTCCTCGGAGGCCCGGGTCCGCACCTGGGCGGAGCGCGCGCGGCCCATCACCACCGTGTTTCCCACGACGACCGTCGCGGGATTGGTGAGCCTTTCGACGGGGGTACCTCCCGGACGCCACGGAGCCGCCGGCTACCGGCTCTTTCTCCCAGGGTTCGGGTTGGTCGTCGACCTCCTGAAGATGACGCCTCTCGGGGTCAACCGACCCGAGAGCCTGACCGGACCGGCCTGGCAGCCGTCGATCGTGTCGGGAGCCCCGACGGTCTTCCAACGGGCAAGGACCGGGTCCGTCGTGTCTCGAGAAGCGTTCGAAGGGACGGCATTCACCCGTACGCTCTACGAGGGCGCGGAGTTCACCGGCTACACGACCGCCTCCGAGTTCGTCCATCTGCTTGCGACCCTCCTTCGCCGCCCGCGACCCCCCTCGCTCACGTACGCCTACTGGGACGAGCTCGACACGGTGCACCATCGGCAGGGTCCGTTGGACGATCTGTACCGATTCGAGCTCGAGCGCCTCGCTCACGGGCTCGGCTACCTCGCGAAGCGCGCGGGAGAGCTCGCCGCCCGAACCACGGTCCTCATCACGGGAGACCACGGGCAGGTGCCGTCCTCGCGGGAGCATCAGGTCCACATCGAAGCGATTCCAGAGATCGTGCGGGAGCTCGCCCATCCGATGGGAGGCGACCGGCGGGGAGGGTACTTTGCCGCGCGCCCGGGAAGGATCGAGGAACTTGGGGCAGCGCTCCGCGCCCATCTCCCGGTAGGGACGGCCGTACTCTCCATGCCCGACCTCATCGAGGCCGGGCTCTTCGGGCCGGCACCGTGGCATCCCGAGCTCCGGACCCGGCTCGGAGACTTTCTTGCCCTCGTTCCTCCGCCGTACGGCCTCGTGCACCAGCTGCCGGGCTCGACACCGGGCAAGCGGCACCTAGAAGGCTCCCACGGCGGACTGGATGCGGCGGAGTTGCTCGTACCGCTGGTGGCCGGCCGGCTCTCCGATTTCCAATGAGCCGGGGGCGCCTTTCGACAAGCTCTTAGCCCCACCATCGGCTGGACCGGCGTGTCCGAGCTCCGCGAGCCGATCATCAGCCTCCTCGGCCACGTCGACCACGGCAAAACCACGCTGCTCGACCGGATCGCCGGAACCGTACGCGCGTCCAAGGAGGCTGGCGGGATCACCCAGCATATCGGCGCCATCGAAGTGCCGGCGTCGACGATCCGAACGGTCTGCGAAGGGATCCTGACGACCGACCAGCTCCAAGTTCCGGGGCTCTTGTTCATCGATACGCCCGGGCACCGCTCGTTCGAGACGATGCGGCGGCGTGGGGGCGCGCTCGCGGATATCGCCATCCTGGTCGTCGACGCGCGCGAGGGACTGATGCCTCAGACGCGAGAGTCCCTACAGATTCTGCGGCACGAGAAGACCCCGTTTGCCGTCGCGCTCACGAAGATCGACCTCCTTTCGGGCTGGCGGAAGCCGACCGGCGCGGTCCGGCTTGCCGAACAGCGCGCGACCGCGGGCGCGGAGTTCGCCAAAGCGCTCGACCTTCGGCTCTACAGCGTCGCCGAGGAGCTCAACGCGACAGGGTTCTCGGCCGAACGGTACGACCGCGTGAGCGACTTCACGCGGAATGTGGGGATCGTCCCGGTTTCTGCGAAGACGGGCGTGGGAGTTCCCGAGCTTCTCGCTCTCCTCGTGGGGCTCTCCCAGCGGTTCCTTCAGGCCGATCTGCGCGATGTCGCGGGGACCGGCGAGGGAACGATCCTCGAGCGAAGCGAGCAACGGGGGATCGGGCCCGTGACGAGCGTCATCGTCTACCGGGGCCAGATCGCGGTCGGCGACGAGATCCTGGTTACCGGGCGAGATGAGCCGTTCGCGACCCGCGTCCGGGGGCTCTTCCGTCCGGCCGCCCCGCGCACGGGCAAGGCTCCCAAGCATCCACGTCTAGAGGGGCTGCCCGCCGTCTCGGCCGCCGCCGGCGTCTATCTCGCGGCTGCGGGGATCGAGGAGGCGGTTCCCGGCGGGATATTCAAGGTCGTGCGGTCCCCCGAAGAGACCGAGGCGGTCCGACGGGAGCTCACGCAGGAGAGCCACCCGGTTGCCGAGATCGCCGAGAGCGGGGTGGCGATCCACGCGGACACGCTCGGAGGCCTCGAAGCGCTCGCGTTCGAGTGCGCCCAGGCCCAGATCCCGATCCACGAGGCGTTGGTAGGGGCCGTCGGCCGATCCACCGTCCTCAAGATGGAAACGGTCCGGGACCCGCTGCATCGGGCGATCCTCGCGTTCAACGTTCCGATCCTCCCGGAGGCCCTTCCGCCCGAAGAGTCGTCGGAAGTCCGGATCTTTCGGGACGACGTGATCTACCGGGTCGTCGAGGAGTATACGCGCTGGAAGGACGAGCGGAAACGACAGTTGGACGCCCGTCGTCGCCTCGAACTGGTGCACCCGGCCAAGCTCGAGATCCTGCCCGGGTTCGTATTTCGGAGCTCCAAGCCCGCGATCGTGGGGGTGAAGGTCCTCGGAGGGACCTTGCGCGCCGGAGTGCGCTTGATGCGGGCGGACGGGACCGAGGTCGGCGTCCTCAAGAGCCTCCAGCAGGAAGGGGTCTCCGTTCCGCAGGCGGCGGCCGGGACCGAGCTCGCCGCTTCCATCGATGGAGCCGTCGTGGGCCGGAACATCTCGGAAGGCGACCAGCTCCTCGTCGCGCTCCCGGAGTCGGTAGTCCGCGCGCTGCGCAAGCTCGAGCTCGACGACCCCGAGAAGGCGATCCTGGAGGAGATCATCCGCCTCCACCAAGCCGAGGGCCCATTTTGGGGCCAGTGAGCGGGACTCCGGGCGACCCGCGCGGACCTCAGGAGATACCCGGAGGGGGTTCCGTGTCGTCCCAATCATCGAACTCGGAGAGGTCTTCCTCCAGTTCTTCCGGAACGCGCCGACGGAACACGCCGCTCGGCAGGAACAAACCGAAGAACGTCGCGAGGCAGCCAATCCCGAGCAGCAAGATCGATCCGAACAGTACGGAGACGTAGCTGAAGGTGTCCAGCGCCGGGACCCGTTGCTGGTAGGTCTCGAGCAGGATCGTCTCCACCGATATCGGATAGGAGTGCGGGTTCCGGAGGGTGAGGTAGCAAGGGCAGGTCGCCGGGTGCCCGACGCTGGTGTTCCAGGTCCCGCTGGACGCTCCTCTCCAAGTCGCCGAGGCGTTCCCCGTGCACTGGCCGGTCGAGCCGTTGTAGAAGGTGCATCCCGACGCGACGTAGAAGCTCGCGTCGAGAGAGCCGTTGGACGACCATATGACGAAGAGGGAGGCGCGCGGGCTCAC
>JAJYUO010000044.1 GCA_021792485.1 Thermoplasmata archaeon | reverse complement strand
AGGGCGTGATGTCGAACGCGGGGTTGCGCGCCGCGCTCCGTCGGGGAGCGATCCGTTGGCCCGCGAGTCCCAGCACCTCGTCCGGGCCGCGTTCCTCGACGGGAATCGCCGCACCGTTCGCGCGGTCGAAGTCGAACGTCGTCCAGGGCGCCGCCACGTAGAATGGAACGCCGTTCTCGCGGGCCACGACGGCCTTCTCGTAGGTCCCGATCTTGTTCGCGAAGTCGCCGTTCCGCGCGATGCGGTCCGCCCCGACGATCACGGCATCGATCTCGCCGCGGCGGAGGTAGTAGCCGGCCGCGTTGTCTGCGATCACCGCGTGCGGGATTCCCTCCTTGGCGAGCTCCCACGCCGTGAGGCGCGATCCCTGGAGGAGAGGACGGGTTTCGTCGACGTAGACGAACAGCCTCGGGTTCCTCTCGTGGGCGACCCGGATCGGCGCGAGCGCGGTTCCCCACTCGACGGTGGCGAGGGCCCCGGCGTTGCAGTGGGTCAGGACCGAGCGCGCCGACGCCAAGAGCGGCGCCCCGGCGTCGCCGATGCGCCGGCACTCCGCGACCACCTTTCCCTTGTAGGCATCGGCCGCCGTCACCGGGTCGCCCCCCCTGAGCCAGGCGGAACGGACCGCCTCGATCCCCACGAAGAGATCGTAGGCCGTGGGCCGGGTCGAACGCAAGAGCCGGGCCGCGGCCTCGGGCGTCCACCGGTGGGAACGAGAAGCGAGGGCCATTCCGTACGCCGCCGCCACACCGATCGCGGGGGCGCCGCGCACGACCATCGTCCGGATCGCCTCTGCGACCTCGGAAACGCGCGTCAGGCGACGGATCACCGTACGGGCCGGTAGCTCGCGCTGGTCGATCAGGTAGAGCGTGTGGCCGCGGTACCAGAGGGCGCGGACCGGCATGGGCCTGCCGCTAGGCCTCGAGGGAATGCATGAGCTCGATCCACGGCCGATCCACGGTCTTCGGAGAACCGAGCGCCGAGTCCAGCGGAACCCCGATGACCGATTCGCCGCGAAGGACCGCAACGTGTCCGTTCTTCCCCGCGCGGGCGAGGTCGACCGCGACCGCCCCGAGCCGCGTCGCGAGGAGGCGGTCGAAGAGGGTGGGAGCTCCGCCACGCTGGATGTGCCCGATCTGGGCGAATCGGCTCTCCACGCCCGTACGTGCTTCGATTCGTCGGGCGAGCTCGGCTCCGACTCCCCGTTCCCGCAGGAGCTCGTGACCGAACCCGTCGCGTGCCGCGGTGGAGCCATGGGCCGTACCAAGGTCGATCCCTTCGCTCGCGACGACCAGTGCGAACCCGCGCGCCGCGACGGCGGCGCGGATCCGGGCCATCAGCCGAGCCTCATCGTACCTCTCTTCGGGGACCAACGTCGCGTCCGCGCCGCCGGCGATACCGGTCGCCAGAGCGACCCAACCGGCGTGCCGTCCCATGACCTCCAGCACGATCGCACGGTGGTGGCTCCGCGCGGTGTCGCGCAGCCGCTCCAAAGCGTCGACCGACACGGTCGAGGCGCTGTCGAACCCGAACGTCCAGTCGGTCCCGTTCACGTCGTTATCCATCGTCTTGGGAACCCCGACGACGCGTCCCCCGCGATGGAAAAGATCTCGGGCGGCGCCGAGCGTGTCGTCTCCGCCGATCGCGACGAGGTAGTCGATGCCCGAGCGCGCGATCTCGGTCCGCACGCGCTCGGCCCCCTCCGGTGTCGCGAACGGGTTCGTGCGCGAGCTTCCGAGGATCGTCCCTCCGGTGCCGACGATCCCCTGGACGTCCGCGGGAGAGAGCGGGCGGCTCGCGCCGTCCCGTACGCCCTTCCACCCGTCCAGGAACCCGACGACCGTGTCGTTACCCTCGGCCGCCCGGAGGACCACGGCGCGAATGGCCGCGTTGAGCCCGGGACAATCCCCTCCTCCGGTGAGCACGCCGAACTTCACGCTGCAACCTCACGATAGCCGCGAGGAGCCGTGGTGAGGAAGCGATACCCGGTCTTCGTCACCAGGACGTCGTCCTCGATGCGGACCCCGCCGTGACCGGGGAGATAGATCCCCGGCTCGACCGTAATGACCATCCCTTCCTCCAGAAGGTCCTCCGATCGATCGTTCATTCCCCACCCGTCGTGCACCCGCAGTCCGATGGAGTGGCCCAGCCCGTGGGTGAACCGTCCCTTCCACGGCGAGGCGTCGATGACGCGCTGGGCCGCAAGGTGGAGCTCCTTGGCCGCGACGCCGGGCCGGATCAATGCGAGGGCCGCGTGTTGCGCCTCCTCGACCTTATCGTGGACGGCCTTCAGCTCCTCGTCGCGCTTTCCGAAGTGGAACGAGCGCGTGATATCGCTCGCGTAGCGCTCGTAGTACGCGCCGAAGTCGCAGACGATCGAATCACCGCTTCGCAGCTTGCGATCGCCGGCGAAGTAGTGCGGCTCGGCGCTGTTCGGTCCGAAGCCGACGATCGTGGAGAACGAGGGCCCCGAAGCGCCGTGATGCATCATGCGGTAGTTCATCTCGGTCGCGAGCGACAACTCGACCATCCCGTTCTCGAGCATCCCGGGGATCTCCTTCGCCACCTTCGAGCCGATCTCGGCGGCCTTCTCGAGCCGCTCGATCTCGATCGCGTCCTTGGTCACGCGCGCCTTGCGGACCGGCGCGCTCACGTCCGTCCAGGATGCGCCGGGAAGTGCCTTGGTGATCCGCTCGAACGTCGCGTGCGTGATCTCCGCGTAGTGGAGCCCGATCGTCGTCGTGCCCGTCAGCTGCTTCCGAAGTTCTTCGTCCAGGTCGGACGGGGCCCGGAACTCGTGGATCCGAACGTGCGGATCCCTCTTGGCGGCGGCCCGAGCCGTATCGGCCTCGAGCACGGAGGACCAGACGTCGAGCTCGCCGTCCGAATGGGCGACGGCGAACGAGCCCTCGAAGAGGCCGCTCGGCACGTCGAAGAGCCAAAAAAATGCGCCATCCAAGTGCGGGTCGACGGCGTTCGCGAGGACGATCGCGTCGGGCTTTGGATCGGCGAGCCGAAACAGCTTCTCCACGCGGGCTTTCATCGAGGGTGCCACGGTCCCGGGCGTTTCAAGGTTTTCGCCCATTGGGATCGGAGGCCGGGACGGACGCGCTCGAGCGAAGGTCCTTCCAAGAGAGAAGCGGATGGCGGGCGCACTCGACCTCGTCGATGCGGCCGACCGAGGTGGCGGTCGGCGCCTGGCGAAGGTGCTCGTCCGTGTCGTCCAGCGCGCGCTCAAACGCCGCCACGTACTCGTCCAAGGTCCGGCGGCTTTCGGTCTCGGGGAACTCGACCATCAGCGCTTCGGGGACGATCGTCGGGAAATAGACGGTCGGGGCGTGGATCCCTTCGTCCAGGAGCCGCTTCGCGAGGTCGAGCGTGCGCAGCCCCCGTGACTTGAGCGGCTCGCCCGAGAGGAGGAACTCGTGCTTGACTAGCGGGCGGAACGGGCGCGGCAGTCTCTTTCCCAGCCGGGCAGCAGCGTAATTCGAGTTGAGGACCGCTCGCCGAGCGATATGCTTGAGCCCCTCTTCGCCATGGATGAGAATGAAGACGAACGCGCGAAGGTCGAGGCCGAAGTTTCCCGGCCCGGCCCGGATCTTTCCGATGGACTTCGGTCGATCGTAATCGAGCCGGAAAACCCGGCCCGTCTTCGTCACGCGAGGGACCGGCAGATACGGGGCGAGAGTGGCGTTGGCCGCGAGGACCCCCGCGCCGGGGCCCCCGCCACCGTGGGGAGTCGCGAATGTCTTGTGGAGGTTCAGATGGGCTACGTCGAAGCCCATCTTGCCCGGATGCGTGATCCCGAGGATCGCGTTTAGGTTCGCCCCGTCGTAGTAGAGCATTCCTCCGGCCCCGTGCACCGTCTCGGCGATATCGAGGATATCCCGCTCGAAGAGGCCCGCGGTATTCGGGTTCGTCAGCATGAAGCAGGCGGTCTTGTTTGAGACCGCCGCCCGCAGGGCGTCGACGTCCACGCACCCGTCCTTGGACGGGAGCTCGCGGGTCGTGAAACCGGCCATCGTCGCCGACGCGGGGTTGGTTCCGTGCGCCGTGTCCGGAAGAAGGACTTCGGTCCTCTGATCGAGTTCGCCCTTGTCCCGGAAGTACGCCCGGACCATCAGCAGAGCCGCATATTCGCCGTGAGCCCCCGCGGCGGGCTGGAGCGATACCTCAGGCATGCCGGTGACGCGGCTCAGGATCCGCTCGAGCCGCCAGATGATCTCGAGGGCCCCTTGCACGGTCTCGACCGGCTGGTACGGGTGAAGCTCGGCCGCGGTCTTCCGCCGAGCGATCACCTCCGACACCCGCGGGTTGTACTTCATCGTGCACGATCCGAGCGGATACGTCGAGGTCTCGATACCGAAGTTCATCTGGCTCAGCCGGGTGTAGTGCCGCAGCACCTCGAGCTCGCTCAGCTCCGGCCAGCGCAATGACTCCCTTCGGATCCACCGCTCGGGGACGCCCGAAATCGAAGGAGCCCGCCCGGGAGGCGAGGACCGGGAGAGTTCCCAGATGGGAGGCTCGTCCCACCGGGCCTGCCGGAACGTCACGACGACCCCCCCGACGAAGCGAGAGCGGCGCGGGCAGCCGCCGCGAACTTCGCGGTAGCCTTGTCGTCCACGGTCTCGGTCGCGGAGACGAGGATGCGCTCGGGTTGGGCCGGTGCGCCCGGCCGAGGATCCCGAAGAGGAACCCCGCCCAGAACTCCTCGCTTTCGCAGCCGATCGAGGAACTCCGCCGCGCTGCCCCGGCTGAGCTCGATCGTGAAGTCCGAAAGGTAGGGCGCATCGAATCGGGGGCTTCGCACGCCGTCGACGCTCGCGAGGGCGCTCGCGACGGTCCGTGCCTTTTCCGCCAAGCTCCGCTGAAGCTCGGCCAGCCCCCGCGGTCCCACCACGCTCGCGTACACGACGAACGCGAGCGCGATGAGGGACTCGTTCGTACAGATGTTCGACGTCGCTCGAGATCGCCGGATGTGCTGCTCTCTCGTCTGCAGCGTGAGCGCGTAGGCCCGTCGCCCGTTCGCATCGCGGGTCGCCCCCACGATCCGTCCCGGCGAGAGCCGGACGAGTTCCTTCCGACACGCGAAGAGCCCGACCCCCGGACCGCCGTACGACGGCGGGACTCCGAAGCCCTGTCCCTCTCCGACCGCGATGTCCGCGCCGTAATTCGCCGGGGGCTCGAGCACCGTCAGCGCGAGAGGATCGGCCCGGACCACGAGAGGGACGTCTCCGATCGTCGAACGGAGCTCGAACAGGCGATCGTCCAGGTGGCCAAACCCGTTCGGCACGTCGGCGAGCACACCGAAGACATCGCCCGTGCGCACTTCTTCGGCGATCCGCCCGAGGTCGAGGAGGCCCGTGCGCTCCTCGAACGGGATCTCGGCAATCGTAAGGCCGGGTCCGGTCGCGTAGTTCGATAGCACGCTTTTCTCCTCCCAAGGAAGGCTTGCCGGGACGAGGAACCGCTTTCCCTCGTGGACGCGTCGAGCGAGGAGAAGGGCCTCGCCGCTCGCGGTCGCTCCATCGTAGAGCGACGCGTTCGCGACGTCCAGGCCGGTGAGTTCGACCCAGAGGCTCTGGAACTCGAAGAGCGCCTGGAGCATCCCCTGGCTGGCTTCCGGCTGATAGGGCGTGTAGGAGGTGTAGAACTCGCTCCGTTGAAGAATGCTGTCGACCGCGGCGGGAAGGTAGCGCGTCGCGAACCTTCCCCCGAGGAAGTTCGCGAAGCGAGAGTACGATCGGTTCCGATCGAGGATCTTGTCGATCGTCCGCACGGCCTCTCCCTCCTCCTGCGCGGCGCCGACTCCGAGACGACCGACGCGCGCCTTTCGGGGAACATCGCTGAACAGTTCGTCCGGGGAGGTAAGGCCGATGGCGTGCAGCATCTCCTCTTCGTCGTGTTCTGAATCCGGGATCCAGCGGGCCAACGTGCTCCCCGGTAGGAGTGCGAGCCCCGGTTCCCCAAAAAGGCTCCGTGGTCGAGGCTCTACGCAATCATTACGGGCCGAGAGGAGTCTTCGCCTCGACACGTATGCCCGCCCGGAACCGAATTGTCCGTCATCCGCCTCGAAAGGTAGCGGCACCTACTCCGCCGTCCGTGGAGATACTCGACATCGCCTTCCACCGGGCGTCGCTCGCCACGCCGAAGGGTTCGACCAAGGCCGAACGAGATCGGCGCCGGGCCCAGCTGAAGGTCATCCGCAGCGGAGCAACGGTCCAGCGGCAGCTGCGCTCGATCACGGGATCGTTCCACCGTCCCGGGTTGACCGATCTCGAACGCTCGCTGGTCCAGACACGGTTCGGCGAAGGGGCCCTCGAGCGGTCGTTGGCCCGTGTCGCCCGTGCGATTGCGCGCATCCAAGGGCTCCAGCGCGAGTCCGAGCGCTCCCTTCGCCACGCCTCGGGCCCGGAGGAGATCGGCACCGAGGTTCGCCGGTTCTATGGCCGCCTATCGAGCCACGTTCGAGAGATCGATGTCGACCTGGAGAGGCTCGGTGAGATCCGAAGATTCCTGCGGGCGCGCCCCCACCTCGAACCATCAGCCCCGACCGTCGTCGTTGCCGGTTTTCCCAACGTGGGAAAGTCTGCGCTGGTTGGGAAGCTTTCCTCGGCGCATCCGCGTGTCGCGGAGTTTCCGTTCACCACGCTCTCGATTGAGGTCGGCCACGCCGATCTCGGATTCGACCGATGGCAAATCCTCGACACTCCCGGAGTCCTGGGGCGCGGCCGACGGGCCAATGCCGCGGAGCGGGAGGCGGTCACGGCCGTCGAGAAGGCTGCTCAGGTGATCCTGTTTGTCATCGATCCCACCGAAAGCTGCGGGTATCCGATGGCCGATCAGGAAGCCCTGCTCGACCGCTGGAGACGAGAGCTTCCCGGTCGTCCGATCATCGTCGTCGAATCGAAGTCCGATCTCGTGCCCGACCGAAAGACCGATCGCCTGCAGGTGTCGACGGTCACGGACCGCGGACTCGAAGAGCTCCGAAAGGCGATCCGTGACGCGGCGCCAACTCGGTCCCCACCCTTCGTAGCCAGAGAGAGCGGGGAGACGGACAGGGCCCCCGAGGCATTCGGCTCCGCGGCCGAACGTCGGGAGGTCCCGCGAAACACTCGCGGGGCCGTCGACCAAGACTGAAGCCCACCCTGCGCCCAGTGAGTGGCGATGGAGTCCCGACCGCGATGGACAGCCTGCCGAGCGGTATCCTTCGGGCATCGTTGCGCGTGCGGCGAAGACTCATCCGGGAACGAGAGCGCTCCGCATGGGACCGCCACTCTCCATGCCGCTCAACAGGAGGCCAATGGGGCGGGCATCGTCTAGGAGAGAGAGGTGGTCCCGCCCGAGGGGTCGCAGCGGTGCGGTGTGCGCACGAGCGGTTCCCCTTTAACGATCTTTCCGAGATCGGACGGCGCGGTCGAACCGGCGGGATCCGGCAACGCGATCTCCGAGAATCATGAACAACGGGGCGCCTCGCGGCGCTCTCAGACCGAGAAGATCCGTCCGTTCTCCGGGAGCACCACGTCGCAGAACTTCGAAAGATCGTCCCGGAGCGCTTCGCGTTGGTCACCGTGCATCAGCACGACCGTGCTCGCGCGCGTAGCGCGGGCGAGTTTGACGAGCTCCGAATGCGAAGCGTGGGCCGAAAAGTCAAACTTCATCACCTCGCAGACCGGTCGGATCACCGTGCCGTCGACATCGAGCGTCCCCTCTTCGAGAAGACGCCTTCCGTTCGAGCCGTCGACCTGGTAGCCGGTGAGGAAGATCGAGGAGTTCGCGTCGGTGTAGAGCTCGCCGATGTAGTACAGCACCGGACCGCCGTCGAGCATTCCGCCGGTCGTCACGATGACCTCGGCGTCCCGGAGCGCCTTGCGCCGCTCGCTAGGATGACCGATCACGTGCACGCCGTCCATCGCACGCCGAAACTTGGCGTGATCCGCGAGGTACGGCGGCGCGCTCGCGTAGACCTGGTTGACCGTTCGGGCCATCCCGTCGAGGTAGGTCTCGAAGCCGGAAGAAGCAAGTGCGAGGAGCACCTCCTGCGCGCGGCCCACGGCAAACGCGGGGACGATCGCCTTTCCTCCGCGTTCGATCGTTTCGCGGATCTTGTCGCGGAACCGGCGCTCGGTCTCGGCACGGTCGGGGTGCTCCCGCCCGGAGTACGTCGACTCGACGACCAGCACGTCGCACGCCACCGGTTCGGCACCGGCGACCAGGTGCGTCGGCAAGGTCTGGACGTCTCCCGTGAAGAGAAGATCCTTTTCGCCGTGGTAGAGGTACATGGTCGCGCCCGGAATATGCCCGGCAGGAGTGAGCTCGACCTCGATCCCCTTGTGACGGAACACGCCGTGGCGGTCGACGACGGTCGCGCGCGCGTGCATCGCTCGAATATCGTTCGGATCGTAAGGGGGGAGGTACCCTTCGAGCCGAGCAACCTTCAGCGCATCGCGCGTGAGCAGATCTGTTACCGCCAGCGTGACGGGCGTCATCACGAGCTTCGCCTTCGGGAGCCGGCTGAGCAAGGGCATCATGCCGGAGTGGTCGAGGTGCGCGTGCGACAGGAACACGGCATCGAGGTTCACCGGCGCCGGCCGAGGGTACATCGGCGGGTCCGTGGGAGTGAGGCCGTAATCGAACATCAGCGTCCGACCGCCGTCCCGGAGGACCATTCCGAGCGACCCGATCTCGGAGGCGCCGCCGAGGAATTGTACGTCCATCGCCGCGCGAGAAGGGCGGGCGATTTAAGGACACCCCGACCCGGCCGCTCGCGCCGGCGCGACGGGTCGACCGTACCTCTCTTTAGGGCGAGGCCGGTTCGCCGTGCGTGAACGACGCTCGCGCGGAGGACCTCGAGATCCTGTTCCGCATTGGGGCGGCCGTTCAGGCAACGCTCCGTCAAACGCGGGGCTCACCCCACCGAGGCGACGTCGTCGCGATCGGTGCCTCGGGAGCTCCGACCGAGGAGATCGACCAAGTCGTCGAGCGCGCGATCCTGGCCCGCCTTGACTCCGAGGGAGTCGACTGGGACTTCCTGGGCGAGGAGATCGGGTACGTCCGACGAAGCGGCGGCCCCCTCCTCTTCGTCGACCCGATCGACGGGACGTTCAACGTTCTGCGGGGAATCGCGTTCGCCGCGGTGTCGCTCGCGCTCGGCCGGGGGACCCTCGCGGGAATCGAGGTCGGAGTGGTCCGCGATCTCTACCGGGGGACGACGTTCTGGGCCCGCCGAGGAGGAGGTGCGTTCCGGGACGGGCGACGCATCGTCGTGCGACCGTGGGATCGGCGTCACGACGTCGTCCTTGCGGGCCTCGGCCGGCACGTCGCGAGCCGGACGGTTGACCGCGCTCGACGGTTCCGCCGGATCCGCTCACTGGG
>JAJYUO010000043.1 GCA_021792485.1 Thermoplasmata archaeon | reverse complement strand
CCGGGGTGTAGACGACCGGGATCATCTCCTCGAGATGATCGAGCAGCAGACGATAGAACAGGACCTCGTTGCTGTCCTGCAGCGCCCGCAAGTAGATGTACCGCTCGAGGTCGTCGCTCTTTCGTCGGAATGCCTCGTAGGCGCGGACGACCTGCTCGTCGAGCGTCTCGACATGGGGAGGGAGTAGGCCGCTGAGCCCGAACGCCTCCCGTTCCTCCTCGGTGAACGCGGTGCCCTTGTTCCAGAGCGGGGCGTCCAAGAGATCCATGCCCCGCAGGTAGGGGGACGGTGCGCGAACCTCTGCGTGGCGCACGACCTTCGGCGTCGATTCGTCCATGCCGGGCGCCTCCTCGCATCGAAGGAGGCACCGCCTCGGAAGAACTCGTAGTCAATCGGAGTTGATGCCGAGCTCGCGGCGACGTGCGACCGGCCGCCGCGCGGGTCCGGTCGGTCCGAGGTTCGCGCGTCCCGTCCGCGAGCGCCCATCGCCCGAGAGGCCGGGGAGATAAAGGCCCGAACGCCCGTTGGCCGAGCTAGGGGCTCGCGTCGACATCGAATACCCCGAGCGCGGGGAGAGACTCGTTCGCGGAGTCGAGGGCGCGCTGCGTGTAGGAGCGGAGCGCCGACAGCTGCCGCTCCGTCGGGACGAGCGCCGGCCAGCCCCAATGGACCACCACCGTCGTCCCGATCTCGGGTTCGCCGATCGCCTTCGGGTCGAATGGGAGCTCTTCCGACCGTTCCGGACCCCAGATCAGCCGACCCCGGTCGGCCCGCAGGGCCGGCCGTGTGACCCGGACGGTCGATCGACGGCGTTCCGTAACGGTCGCCCACGCCGGTCGGCAGGCCTCCACGTTCGCGAGCGTCGTCGGGACGTGGCCGGTGACCGCCCCCACCCCCACGAACGCGACGTGGAAGACGTGGTGGGGAAGCGGGGCTCCCGGTAGGTGGCGCTCGAGGCGCTCAGCGACCGACGACGGAAGCCCCCGACGCTGGAGGGCGCGCACGATGTCTCGGAACTTTCCGGGGGAGAATCCGTCGAGGAGCTCGTTGCCGATCCAGTACGCTTCGACGACCTTCGCGTCGAGCGGGTCGAGCCCGGCGCTCGTTCCGATCGCCTCCAAGTACGGCCACAGCGCCTCGAATCCCTCGAGCGCCCTCCGCGCAGCGGCATCCCCGTGTCCCGAAACGATGGCCCGGTACAGGGCCGGTTCGGCCCGGGCCGGGCCGCAGTAGCTGAGCCGGTTCGTCGCGATGCTGAACCGGCTCGCGAGCGCGATCCCGTCCATCTCAGGTCGCCGGACGCGTGCGCCTCCACGGCGCACGAAGAGAGGCGCCATCGATCACGATCGCGGCACCGAGGGCGATCGCCGCCGCGCCGACGACCTCCGCCAGGGTAAACGAAGCGCCGGTGACGACGACGGTCAATAGCCAGGTAATGGGAAAGCCGAGCACGAGCACAGCGGTCGCGACGCTCAGGTCGACGCGCTGCAGACCCGCGTACCAGGTCGTCACGAACGCCGCGAGCAGTGCCCCACTGACCGCGACCCAGACCCACTGCCCGAGCGTCAAGGCGCCGACCGCGCCGAACGGAGTGGTCGCGGCGAGGTATCCGAGGAGGAAGACCGCGCCGAACCCCATACGACCGAGGGCCACCGTCGAGCTCGGGAGCCGGCGTAGGAAACGCTTGCTGAGCGTGTACTCGCATGCCCAGAGGACGGTCGCGGCGAAGACGTAGGCGTCCCCGTTCGCCCAGATCGGGGTCGTGAACGAGAGCAGAAGGAGGTTCCCGCCGAGCAGGAGCGCGGCCGCGAGCGCGACGCGCATTCGGAACCGCTCTTTGAGGACAACGATCCCGAGCACCGCCGCCATCAGGAACAGCGTCCGATAGAGGAACGAGGCGGTGATTCCGGCGCCGGCAGCGGTCGCGATCTCGAGGCCGTAGAAGAACAGCAAAAAGGGGATCCCCCCACCGAGGACCCCGATCGCCGCGAGCCCGAGCCAGTCGGTCCGCGAGAGGGGTTGGCGAGCGGCCCCGAACGCCGCAACCGCGGCGATGGGCAGCAAGACCACGGCCACGACGCTGTTGCGGACCGTCACAAACGCAGCGGAATTCGTTCCCGCGACCGCGTAGAGATTGACGAACGTCGACACGCCACTGATCACCGCAGTGAGCACCACCAGCGACAGACCCCATCGGACGGAGGACGCCGACGAAGCGCTCGCCTCTCGGTTCCGGGTGGACGGCACGCGTCCTCGAGCGCAAGGTCGCTTAAGGAAGCTTCGTCGGCGCGGGTGAACTACGCGGTCTGCGGTCCGCTCGCCGCGAGCTCGCGCGCGGCCCGGAGGGACTCCTGGGCCTCGGCCTCGCTTATGCGGCGGATCGCGAAGCCGGCCTGGACGATGACATAATCGCCGACCTTCGTCTCAGGAACGTAGAGGAGCTCCACCGTCCTGACGGAAGAGCCGAACTCCACGACGGCGCGCGGAAGATCGGGGTCGTCGGCAGAGACAGCGCGGACCCGACCGGGGATCGCGAGGCACACGTGGAGTTCCCCCTCGCGATCCGCTAGGGCGGCGGACCCTCTTGAGCCCGCGGATCGGACGCGTCGCCGGGCCGCGACCCCCCGGGGGCTCTCACGCTGACCTTTACGAGAACGATCCCGCCCGCTCGAGGGTCGTCCAGATCCTCGGAAACCTCCACGTCGAGCTGCGCGCGTTGTGCAGGGGTTCCCTCCACCACGGTCGGCCATCGGGAGCGCAGCATCTCTTCGGTGACGTGGGAGAGAGCCCCGACCCATAAGGAGACCCGGGAGATCTCCTCTCCCCGTTCCAACTCCGCGAGCTCCCGGATCTTCCGTCGCAGATCTCGGAGGAGCGCTTCCTCATGCATCGGCCGTGCCTCCCATCGCGCCGAAAGGAGGAACTCCCGCAGCGGACCGCACCTCGCCTTCGATGCGCCGCGCGAGCGGTTCGATGGCTGCCTTGACCGCCGCAGAAAGCCCGGCGCCGGTCTCGAGACGAAGCGGTTCGATCCCGTAGATGACGAGGTGCGCCGGGAGCCGGTCGAGGACACGGGCGAGCGCCACCGCGTCCGCGAGCGACACCCCGTGCGTGGACGTGCTGCCGAGCGTCGCCGGGAGGTCCCGCGGGCCGACCTCGAACCGGTAGAGAGTTCCCGGCGCTCCGCCGGCCCGGGCGGCGTCCACGATCCACACGTATCTGGTCCCGGCCCACATGTCGATCAGCTCGGCTCCCCCCACGTCGGCCTCCAGGACACGCGCGACGCCCGATAGGGGGTGGCGCAACCGGCGCGCCACCCAGGGCCCCACCGCATCGTCGCCGCGGTGCTCGTTCCCGATTCCTATCACGAGCCGGTCCAAGCGCTGCGGATGCGTCGTCCCGGGAATGCTCGCGGCCGTCACCGCCACCTTCGTTAGTCCCGCACCAGGTCGAGCGAGAGGAAATGCGTCGCGCACGAGATGCATGGGTCGTGGTTGCGGATCGCCTGCTCGCAGGCCATCGTGAGGGGCTCGGTCTCGAGATCGATCGAACGTTCCACGACCTTCCGTACGTCCTCCTCGATGCGTTTCTGGTTCTGGGAGGTCGGGGCGACGATGCGCGCCTCCTGGATCGTCCCGGTGGCATCGAGGCGGTACCGATGGTAGAGCATGCCGCGCGGGGCTTCGGTGATGGCGACGCAGTCGTCGCTGGCGAGCGCGCCGCTCGCCTCCACGTACGGACGTTCCGGGGGACGGTAGCCATCGATAATCCGGAGAGCCTCCTCGCATGCGTAGACCATTTCCACCGCTCGGACGATCACGCTACGGAACGGGTTGCGAACGACGGGTTCGAGACCGACCTCGCGGACGATCGTGGCCGCGCAAGGTCCGAGACGATCCCGATTGAGGGCGTAGCGGGCCAACGGGCCGACCAGGTACGATCCGCCCCCACGCCGCACGGAGTGAAGCGCATGGGAATAGGGGACCTGGAGCTCTCGGAACTCCTCGTCGTACCGCGCCGGGGGGATGCGTAGGCCCCGGTTGGAGACCACCTCCCCCTCGTTCATCGGATACTCGTCGGGGTGGCGCAGGCTCACGAACTCGTAGTCGTTCTCCACGTCCGGGAACGGCAGGCTCGCGCAGAGCCGGACGGTCTCTTCGGCGAGGCGAAGGGCGTTCGCGAGCCTCGGGCGAAGCGCGTGGAGTTCCTCCCGAGCCGGGGTTCGGTAGAATCCTCCGACTCGGATGTTGATCGGGTGGATCTCCCTTCCCCCGAGGACGGTCATCAGCTCGTTGCCCACCCGCTTGAGAGCGAGCCCGCGTTCGACCACCTCTCGGTGCCCCTTCGCCAGATGGATCGCATCGGGAACGCCAAAGAAGTCGGGAAGATGGAGGAGAAAGACGTGCAGCGCGTGGCTCTCGATCCATTCGCCGCAGTACAGGAGCCGCCGGAGGGCGCGCACCTCGGGAGCAATCGAGAGGCCGAGCCCCCGTTCCATCGCGTGGCAGGCACTCATCTGGTAGGCGACCGGGCAAATCCCGCAGATGCGGGCAGTGATGTCCGGGGCTTCGAGATAGGAGCGGCCCCGCAGGAACGCCTCGAAGTAGCGGGGAGGCTCGAAGATCGCCAGCTCGACCGCATCCACGGAGCGGTCGTGGATGCGCACGCGGAGCGCGCCTTCTCCTTCGACTCGCGCGAGATAGTCGACGGAGATCGTGCGATCGGTCACGATCTCTCCGAGTGCGCCGGATCGGTCCGGGCGGCATTCGCCGCCGCTTCGAACGCCGGAGCGTTCGCGTTGAACGTGCGGTAGATCCGAGCGAGCGACGGCGGGTCCATCCCCAGCTGGAGGAGCTTGGCCGAGAGCGCGGGGGCGTTCGGAGTGTCCTGGGGGCCAAAGCAGCCGTAGCACCCTCGATGATACGATGGACAAACCGCCCCACAACCGGTCTGAGTCACCGGACCGAGGCAGGGGGTTCCGTGCGCCACGACGACGCAGACGGTGCCGCGCCGCTTGCATTCGACGCAGACGCTTTCTCGAGGCACGTTCGGCGCTCGTCCCCCCAAGTACGCCGATATCACTTCCAAGAGCTGGGCGCGGCTGATCGGGCAGCCTCGCAGCTCGAAGTCGACCGAGACGTGGTCCTGGATTGGTGTCGACGTCGCCAGAGAGCGGATGTACTCGGGCCGCGCGTACACCACCCGCCGGTACTCCTCCGCATCGGCGAAGTTTCGCAACCCCTGGATCCCTCCGGCGGTCGCGCAGGCACCGATGGTGACCAGGACGCGGGAATTTGCCCGGATCTCGTGAAGGCGCGGAACGTCCTCCGGCGTGGTAACCGATCCCTCCACGAGGGTCAGGTCAAATGGACCGTCGACGACTCGGCTCGAGGCCTCTCGGAAGTCCGCGATCTCGATATGGTCCGCGATCGCGAGGAGCTCGTCCTCGCAATCCAACAGCGTCAGCTGACAGCCATCGCACGAGGCAAACTTGTAGACCGCGAGCTTCGGCCGAGCGGCGAGCATTCGTTCAGAGCTCCCGGGTCGAGAACGCCCGTTCCACGGCGCGGTAGCGAACGACCGGACCGTTCCGGCAGACGAAATCGGCGCCGAACTGGCAGTGGCCACAGAGGCCGATGGCGCACTTCATGTTCCTCTCGAGGGAGACCCAGATCGCGTCCCGATCGACCCCGCGCTGCACGAGCGCCTGCGCGGTCAGCTTCATCATGATCTCGGGGCCGCAGAGGAACGCAACGGTGTCCTTTGGTTCGAACCGAGCGTCCGGCAGGCGCGTCGTGACGACGCCCACGTCGCCGTGCCAGTCATGGCCGGCGGTATCAACGGTCGTCTGGAACCGGAGATCCGGGCGGGACCTCCATGCCTGGATCTGGTCGTAGTAAACGAGGTCCTTCGGGGATCTCGCTCCGTAGATGACCTCCACCCGACCGTAGCGATCCCGGTGGCGGAGGATCTCGAGCAACGCCGGTCGCAACGGGGGCAGTCCGAGGCCGCCGGCGACGATCACGACGTCGTGCCCCACGGCCTCCCGGATCGGCCATCCCGTGCCGTACGGTCCGCGAACCCCGACGGTCGCTCCCGGGGCGACCCGACACAACGCATCGCTGATGCGGCCCGCGGATCGGATGGTGTGAACGTAGTGCTGCGAATCCGCGGGATCCCCGCAAATGGAGATCGGGACCTCGCCGATGCCAAATAGATAGAGCATGTTGAATTGACCCGGACCGAAGCGAAGCGGGGCAGGTCCCGCCCCCGGAGCGAGGACGAGCGTTACCGTATCCGGGGTCTCGGACCTCCGTTCCTGCACGGAGTACGGCACAGGGAGCCACGGGTTCGGCATCCCCTCGGCGGATCCGCTCATGCGAGAACTTCACCGTCCGTGAAGATCGAGGAGCTGTAACTGCGTGTTCTCGAGGCGCTCGGCAATCACCGGAAGCAAGCGCCGCAGAAGGTGATAGCCGCGCGCCGGATCGGCGTCCATCAGCGAGCGTAGGCGTGACGCGCGGAGGCCGAGCGCACGCGTCGGCTTGACCGCCCGGGCGTCGAACCTCGAGACGAACGGTTCGATCAACCACGACCACCCGACGATATCCCCGGATCCCAGCGTTTGGATCGTCGTGCGGGGCCGCCCCGGCAGCACGATCTCCATCGCGACCTTTCCGGAGAAGAGGAGCCAGAACTCTTCGGCCGGATCACCCTCTCGGACCAGCAGCGCCCCTGATTCGAAGGAGCGCTCGAAGGCGATCGAGCTGAGGCGGGCGACGAACTCGGGGTCCATCCCCCAAACGAACGGGTGGTCGGCGAGACGCAGCGGCGACTCCGAGGATGCCGGCGTGGCGGTCACGTCCGTTCCTCCACGACCTGCGGAGGGGGGGAGGCCCGGATGGCCGCCGCCTCCTCCGTGATATCGATCCCGACCGGGCACCATGTGATGCACCGGCCGCACCCGACACATCCGGAGCTGCCGAACTGGTCGTGCCACGTAGCGAGTTTGTGGGTCATCCATTGACGGTAGCGCGACGAAGTGGACTTTCGGATCGGAGTGCCATGGAGTTCGCTGAACGCGGAATTGAAGCACGAATCCCAACGACGCCATCGCTCGACCCTTTCGCCCGAGAGGTCCGGGACCTCTTCGGTCGTTTGGCAGAAGCAGGTCGGACAGGCCATCGTGCAGTTCGTGCACGCCAGACACCGTTGCCCGGCGAGCTCCCAGCGCGGGTGCTCCGGATGGTTCACGAGAAGGTCCCGGATCCCGCTCACGACCATCGTGCGTCCCATGGAGGCGGAGGTCCGGGCCACGATCTGTTCGACCGTCCGTTCGTCCTCGACGCTCGCGGGACCGAGCGGGACGGACGCGAGGACGCGGGCACCCATAGGCGAACCGACCTCGACGAAGAACACGTGACGTTCGGCGGTCAGGATCTCCGTGAGCGCGAGGTCGTGGGACGGTCCGACCGCAGGCCCCGTACCCGTCGATACGCAGAAGCAGGTCCCCCCCGCCTGACCGCACTGTACCGCGATGCGGAGGGCGCGGGCCCGCCGCGTCGCGTACGCGACATCCCCCGCCTTCGCGAAGACGTGATCCTGCAGGGCGATCGCGGCCAGCTCACAGGCGCGCACGCCCAAGAAGGCCAGCGGGGGCCCGTCGGCCGGCTCAGGCGCTGGCACGAACCGGCTCTCTTTGCGCGAGGCGGTCCACAGCCGCTCGTGCGCCGGGAAGAGATACTTCTTCCAGCTGTGAGGACCTACCGCGTACCCGAACAGAGCCTCGTCGCCCCGACGTTCGAGCCGGTACTTCCCGGCCTCTTGGCGTTCGGTCCATCCCACGGGCAGATCCTCGACACGGTCGATCGGTCCGTAGACGATTGCCCCGTCTCGCACGGTCGGTCCGACCACGCGGTATCCGAGCTTGTTCAGGGCGTCGAGGAACGCCGGAAAGTCGGATCGGGCGAGAATCCGCCGGTCGCCGACCGCTAGCTCGACCATCACTGGCACCCGCCGGGGATTCCCCCCGCCCGCGACGAGCTCCCACCGGTACTCATGGGGCGGCCCGCGATAACGGTGCCGGGGTTCAGAGCGGCGTGGCGGCCCGACGCGCTTCGTCCGCCCGGGTCGAGCCGACCGGAGTGAGCCAGCGGCGGTATGGCGCGGCGCGGCCGTGAATCGCGTCCTGATACACCTGCTGAACGCGGTGCGTGATGGGAAACGTCCCGGTGCCGATGGGCCGGCCATCGACCTCTCGAATCGGGGTGATGCCGGCGGCGGTGCCGGCGAAGAAGAGCTCGTCGGCGGTGAACAGTTCCTCGCGGCTGAAGTCCGACCTTTCGAACGGGAGGCCTTCGTCCTTCACGATGCGGATGACCGAGTCCCGGGTGATCCCCCGCAGGATCCCGGAGCTCGCGGGCGGCGTGCTAACGACTCCCTTCTTCACGCGGAAGATATTCTCTCCGGGGCCCTCGGCGACCATCCCGATGGAGTTGAGCAGGATCGCCTCGTCGTATCCTGCCGCCGTGGCTTCCATCTTCGCGAGGCCGGAGTTCGCGTAGTTCGCCGCGCACTTCGCCTGGGGCGGGAGCGCGCGGGAGTCGATCCGGGTCCAGCTCGAGACGGTCGTCCGGATGCCGCCGCCGTCGCCGGCGGAGCCGAGCAGCGGCGGCCAGTACCACTCGGCGATGGCGACGTCGATCGGGCTCCGGGTGGGGTCGAGGCCCATCTCGCCGTACCCGAGGTACACGAGAGGGCGGATGTAGCAGCGGTTCTTTCGGCAGATGGCGTTCATTTAAATATTAATGCCTTACCGGTTAAATCTGTTAAAGAAAAATTTAAAAATTTAAAAATTTTTTATTCTTCCCACTCAATAGAAGATGCCGTCAATGCCGAAAAAAACGGAGCAGATTTTATAACTTTCAGCCCGGTTTTTAAAACTAAAAAACAAGTTTTTTTTCACGGCGCGGATGTTTTAAAAAAAGCCGTGAACGCCGTAAAAATTCCCGTTTTTGCTCTCGGCGGCATAAACGAGTTTAATATACCGGAAATAAAAGAGTCGGGATGCCGTTTTATAGCCGTTCAATCGGCCATCTTAAGTTTGAATAGAAAAGATATAGGCAAAGAAGTAAAAAAAATGCTAAATATTCTTAATAAAAAATAAGGTAATTTTAAAATTATGAAATATATAAATCAGATATCTGCCGCAAGACAAAATATTGTTACCGATGAAATGAAAGCGTGCGCTTCGGCGGAAGGAGTTGCTCCGGAAAAGATACGCGAAGACGTTATGAACGGTTTTACCGTCATAACGAAAAACAGATTGAGAGACATAAAGCCTCTTGCCGTAGGCAAAGATTTAAAAACTAAAGTAAATGCCAA
>JAJYUO010000042.1 GCA_021792485.1 Thermoplasmata archaeon | reverse complement strand
GGACATCCGCCGGACGATCCGCTTCATCGCCCGCTCCCGACGGACCTCGGCCGCCTGATACTGGACCTCCCGGGTCTCCCGCGTCAAAAGGACGATGACCCGGCCCAACGAGCTGCGGCCGGTCCTCCCCCGGCGCTGGATCGCGCGGATCTCGCTCGGCACGGACTCGAAGAATACCACCAGATCCACGTCCGGCACGTCCAGGCCCTCCTCGGCGACGCTGCTCGCCACCAAGATCGGGAACGCGCCATCGCGGAACGCCCCGAGGATGCGCCCCTGCTCCGCCTGGTTCATCCCCCGGTCCTCCGGGTCTCGGGTCGCCTGCCCGACGAACCGTCCCACCGTGTGCCCGCGGGACTCTAGGAGGGCCTGGATCCCCTGGATCGTGTCGCGGTACTGCGCGAAGACGAGGATGCGGGGCGGGCGCCCGTGGACCGTGGCGATGGTCTCCTCGACGATGCTCGCGAGCGCCGCGAGCTTCGGATGCGAGAGGGTGGGAGCGGTGTCGAGATACGCCTTCGCCTCTCGCCGCGCATCGGCGACCTCGGGCAGCGCGAGGAACGCCCGGTCCCCGCGGCTCGGCTTCTCCTTGGCTCCGACGCGGTCGAGGTACTGCACGAACGGGCTGACCCCTTGCGTCTCGAGCCGCTCGAGAGCGTGGAAGAGGTGGAGGAGGACCAGCTGGTAGTAGAGCGGGGTGAATTTCCGGGTCATCGGCCCCGGCCGCGCGAAGATCTCGCTGCGGAGCGATACGAGGTCCTTGACGGTCAGGGACCGGATCGGCTTCTTTCTCAGATAGCCGATCCGCTGAAGGCGTCGGGCGAACTCGTGCGCCGCGCTCTCGAGCCGGTCCCGGATCCGCGCGACCTCGGCCGGCAGGTCGACCCATCGGAGCTCGACGTCGACCGGCTGAACGTACTCGCGGACGCCGGGATCCTCCCGCGAGCGCGCTTCGACCCGAGGCGCGCCGAAGACCCCGAGGACCTCCTCGATGCGCTCGTCCTTCCCGCCCGGCGAGGCGGTGAGCCCCAGCAGCCGCGCGCCGGGGCGGCGTTCGTCGCGGAATCGCTGGGCGATCGGCACGTAGGCGTACTTCCCGACGGCGTGGTGGGCTTCGTCCAGGATCAACAGGTCGACGTCGCTCAGGTCGTACCGGCCCGCCGCCACGTCGTTCCGCACGATCTCGGGGGTGGCGAAGACGAGGCTGCTGGCCTCCCACGAGCCTTCCCTCACGGGCCGACGGACCGTCCCCGTGAACCGCGCGTGGCGGTACCCCTCGATCCAGCGAGCGAACGCCGCGCTGTGCTGCTGGACGAGCGGCCGGGTCGGAGCGAGGAAGAGGACCTTCCCGTCCCCGCGCCGCAGCACTTCGGCGGCGATCAACGCCGCGATGACCGTCTTGCCGAGCCCCGTCGGCAGCACCACGACCAGATCTTCGGAGATCCCGATCCTCGCCATGTCGAGCTGGAACGGCCACGCCCGCAGGACGCCCGGGCGGACGAGCGGATGCGCGACGTATCCGTCGGCCACGCGCCAGATCTCGGGAAACCCCTCGGGGTGCGCGCGGCGGGGCCGCGCCCCGACGTCGGGAGCCTCGACCCCCTCCCCGAATTCTTCGAGGAGCCGCTGTCGGGGGGGCGCGGGGTCCGGTGCCGTGCTACCCTCCCGGGCTCAATGCATGCCCTCGCGCGTGATCGAGGAGTTCCCGCCGAGGTAGCTTCGCAGGGCCCTCGGGATCTCGATCGATCCGTCCGGGCGCTGGTACTGCTCGAGGATCACGGCGAGCCCTCGCGATGTGGCGACGGCGGTCGAGTTGAGGGTATGCGGGACGGTCTTACCGGGGCGACCGGCCTTCCCGAGCCGGATCCCGAGGCGGCGCGCCTGGTAGTCCGTGCAGTTGGAGCAGCTGACGACCTCCCGGTAGGCCTGCTGGCGCGGGAACCACGCCTCGATGTCGTACTTCTTCGCCGCGACGGTCCCGAGGTCGCCGGTGCATACGTTCACGACGCGATACGGGACCTCGAGCCGCCGGAAGACCTCCTCCGCGTTGGCACGGATCTCTTCGTGGATGCGGGCGGAATCCTCGGGGCGGCAGAAGACAAACTGTTCGACCTTCGCGAACTGGTGAGTTCGGAAGATCCCCTTCTGATCGACCCCGTGGCCCCCGATCTCCTTGCGGAAGTTCATGCTGAGCCCCGCGAGCCGTATCGGGAGGCGGTCCTCGTCGAGGATCTCCCCCTGGTAGAGGGCGGCGAGCGGGTGCTCGCTCGTCGCGATGAGGTAGAGGTCCTCGCCGTCGATCCGGTACATCACGTTCTCGAAGTCGGCGAGGTCCGTGACGCCCTCGTACGGCGCTCGGCGGAGCAGGAACGGCGGTTCGACCGGCGTGAATCCCCGTTCGATCAGGAGATCGAGGGCCAGCCGCTGGAGGGCGAGATCGAGGAGCACGATCGGACCGGCGAGGTAGTAGAACCCGGCCCCGCTCGCCCGATGCGCCCGATCGAACTCGGCCATCCCGAGCTCCTCGAGGAGCTCGGCGTGGGACTTCCGGTTCCCCGCGTCCTTCGCCGGAACCCCCCACGTCGCGACGACCACGTTATCGCGATCGTCGTTCCCGAACGGGACCGACGGATCGAGCAGATTCGGAAGCCGCTTGAGCGCCACGTCCCGCTCCGCGAGCGCGGCCGCCTCCCTTTCCTCGATCGCTCGCATCGCCGCCGGCAGCTCCTGGGCTTCGCGGTCGAGCTCGGGCGTGGGCTGACCTTGCTTGCGGCGCTCCGCGATCCGACGGCTCAACTCGTTTCGGGTCCGCCGCAACGCGTCCGCCTCCTGCCGGAGAGCGCGCCACGTGGCGTCGCTCTGATGCACCAGCTCGAGGAGCTCGAGATACTCCGGGCGCCGGCGGCGCTCGAGGTTGGCCCGGACGCCGGCGAGGTCGGTGCGGATGCGTTCGAGATCGATCACTGTCCACCGGGAGGGAGCTCGGTCGAAAAGAGTTGCCGTCGCCGCGCGGCCGATGGGCCGGGCGCGTGGGTGGCCGCCATCGGGGGTCCGGTGAGCCCGGCCTGCCCGGGTCCGCCTGGGCGGCGAGAAGACCGCGGGCGACGGTAGCAAGCGGGGACCCCGGGTTCGGCCCGCACAGCCTATGTATGGTCGTGACGGGTGACGACTCGGGAGCCCTACCTCGCATGACCGACGAGTTCGGACTGTTTATCAACGGAACGTGGACGAGCCCCGCGAAAGCGAAGCGGTTCGAGACGATCAACCCGGCGAACGGAGAGCCGGTCGGATCGTTCGTCTCCGCGACTCGCGAGGATGTCGCGAAGGCCATCGAGGCGGCCCACCGGGCCTACCCGGGCTGGAAGGAGACCCCGGCGCCGCAGCGCGGGGAGATCCTGCTGAGGGCCGCGGGCTACCTTCGCCGCCACAAGAAGGAGATCGGCCAGATCGTCAGCCGCGAGATGGGCAAGGTCATCGCCGAAGGGGAGGGCGACGTCCAGGAGGCGATCGATTTTGTCGAGTACATGGCCGGCGAGGGCCGCCGCCTCCTCGGCGAGACCGTTCCGAGCGAGCTTCGCTCGAAGTTCTGCATGACGATCCGCCAGCCGAAGGGCGTCGTCGCCTGCATCACGCCTTGGAACTTCCCGACCGCGATCCCGAACTGGAAAATCGCCGCCGCGCTGATATGCGGGAACGCCGTCGTCTTCAAGCCGGCGTCCAACAGCGCGCGATGCGCGGTCGAGGTCATCCGGGCCTACGAGGAGGCGGGCGTCCCCCCGGGGGTCCTCAACCTCGTGACCGGCTCCGGCGGCGTCGTCGGAACGGCCCTCGTGACGGACCCGAGGGTCCGGGCGGTCTCGTTCACCGGCGGGGTGGAGTCGGGGCGCGACGTCTACGTCAAGGGAGCGCAGGGCCTGAAGATGGTCCACCTCGAGCTCGGGGGGAAGAACCCCGTGATCGTCATGGAGGACGCCGACCTCCGCCTCGCCCTGGACGGAGTGCTGTTCGGCGCGTTCGGGACCTCCGGCCAGCGATGCACGGCGACGAGCCGCTTGATCCTCCACGAGAAGGTCTACGAGCCGTTCTTGAAGATGCTCACCGACCGCCTCGATACGTTCCGCCTCGGCGACCCGGTCGATCCGAAGACCGACATGGGCCCCGTGGCCTCGCGCGAGCAGGAGGAGAAGATCCTCGCCTACATCGAGATCGGGAAGAAGGAGGCGAAGCTGCGCTACGGAGGGAAGAAGCTCCGCGGCGGCGCCTACGACAAGGGCTTCTTCATCGAGCCGACGATCTTCGAGACCCCGCACGGAACCCGGATCAGCAAGGAGGAGATCTTCGGGCCGGTCCTCTCCGTCATCAAGGTGAAGGATTACGACGAGGCGGTCCGCGTCGCGAACGACGTCGACTACGGCCTCTCGAGCTCGATCTACACGCGCGACGTGAACCGCGCGTTCCGCGCGATGGACGACCTCGAGGCCGGCATCACCTACATCAACGCGCCGACGATCGGAGCGGAGATCCAGCTCCCGTTCGGCGGCGTCAAGAACACGGGGAACGGGGGCCGCGAGGCCGGAACGGCCGCGATCGAGGAGTTCACCGAAGTCAAGACCGTCTTCGTCGACTTCTCCTCCAAGCTCCAGAAGGCCCAGATCGACGCCGAGTCCGCGGTATGAGCCCGTTCCGAGGCGACGACGAGACCCTCGATCGCGAGATCGCGACCCTCGAGGGGATGGCCAAGCGCCGCTTGAAGCGGTACACCGACGACCTTCGGAACCTTGACCGCGACCTGGCGGACCTGCGCAAGGAGCGGGCCCGTCGTCGCGCCGGGAGCGCGATCGCCGAGGCCGAATCGGTCGGCGAGCCCGCGGACCCGGTGAGCGAAGCCGACTGACCGATCCGCGGCGGACCCGATTCAGAACGGGGCGCCGAAGCGGTTCGGGTTGTCGAAGTTCGTGAGGAGGGTCTGGCCGCGGCCCCGCGGCCGCGCGACCGGCGCGAGCAGGGGATCCTCCTCGAGGAACGGCATCGTTTCCGGCACGGGAACATCGACCACGATCTCGCGGGTCCGCCCCCCGCGACCGCGCGAGACGATCGTCGCCCGGATCAGGCCGAGGGTCTCGAGCTCGCTCAGGTGATTGGAGATGCTGCGCGTGTGCAGAGGCTGGAGTCCCAACCGCTGGCAGAGCTTGGCGTAGCCGGCGTAGACGTCCCCGGTGAGGACGCCTCGGCGCTGGTGCTCGTAGGCCTGCAGGATCGCATAGAAGAGGACCTTGCAGTGCGACGGGAGCGTTCGGCAGCACTCCCCGATGATATCCTGCTCGAGGCGGTTCTTCGCCTTCACGACGTGGTCCGGCATGATCCGCTTCGCACGATCGCGTTCGGCCATCTCGGCCGCGAGGCGGAGCAGGGCGAGGGCACGCCGCGCGTCCCCGTTCTCCAAGGCCGCGTAGGCGGCGCATCGCTCGATGACGCCCGGGTCGACGACGCCGTCCTTGAACGCCTCCTTCGCGCGTTCGCGCAGGATGTCCTGCAGCTGGGGGGCGTCGTACGGCGGGAAGAGGATCTTCTCCTCGTTGAGGCGGCTCTTCACGCGTGCGTCCAGTCCGTTGGTGAACTTGAGGTCGTTCGAGATGCCGATCAGGACGATGCGCGCCGACTCGAGCTCGGTGTTCAGCTGGCCGAGGGTGTAGAGCACCGCGTCGCCGCTGCGGGCCACGAGGCGGTCGATCTCGTCCAGGACGACGATCGCGATGCCGCCGTTCGCGTCGAGCAGCCGGCGCATCGCGGCCTGGACCCGGTCGAGCGCCCAGCCCGTCGGGATCCGATCGATCTCCTCCTCGGCGAACGCGTTCCCGATCGTCTGGAGAAGGATGTAGGCCGTGTCGATGTTCCCGCAGTTGATCGAGACGAATTTGAGGTGGTCGTCCGCCCTCGCCCGCTTCTCGATCTCCTGTCGGACCTGGGCGACGACGGCGGTCTTCCCCGTGCCGATCTTGCCGTAGATCAGGAGATTGCTCGGCTGATCGCCGCGCAACGCCGGAGCGAGGATCTGGGCGACCTGGTGGATCTGGTGGTCCCGGTGCGGCAGGCGGGTCGGAACGTACGACTCCCGCAGCACGTCCCGGCGGCCTCGGAAGAGATCGCTCCGCTGCTGGAGGACCGAGTCGAGGAACTCCCCCGTGGTCGGCGGGGTTGCGGCCGAAGGCGGCGCACCCATCGCAGGTGCACCGGACGGTGGTCCTCCGGTCGCAGGGTGGCTGCCCAGCGTGGGCACCGCCCCGTTGGCGGCAATGGTCAAGTCGGCGGCGTTCGGCGGGTTCGCCGGAGCGCCGTCCTCTGTAGGTGGCACCGTCTGCGCCTACCCGGGCCTCGGGCGAGGCCCCATCACCACCGACCTTTATCTATCTTCGCAGAAAATTGGACCGGTCCGGGCGCTCGACGGCCGTACGGACGTTCGACCCCCGTCCGGGCGAGCTCGCGGGCCGCCGCGGCCGCCCGAGGAGGGGACCGACCGTCGTTCGCCGCGCTGTCGGCACGGCGCGGAGCCGGTGACGCTCCAACCGAACGGATTTAACGGAGCGGACGGTCGTGCACGCGATGGAAGCGCACGCCCCGCAGCGCTCGTCGGTCGATCGGGTCTCCGTCCATCGCCATCGCTCGCCCATCGGAGGGATCCTGCTCGGCGCGGTCCTCGCGGGAATCGGTCTGTTCTTCATTCTCCAGTGGCTGATCTTCCTTCCCGGCTACTGGCTCTACTTCCTCGGTGTCCCGGTCACGATCGGGGGTGCATTCATCTTCTTCCGGTCCATCACCGGACCGGATGCCGCAGCGTGAGCCGGCGGGCGCCCTAACCGGACCGTTCGCCATACCGTCCCTGCCGATCGCCGTCGTCAAGCTCGGAGGGAGCGTCCTCACCCGGAAGCGCGAATCGGAGAAGCTCCGGCCCAAGGTTCTCGCCCGCCTCGCGCGCGAGGTCGCCGAGGTCCGCACGCACCGGATCGTGCTGCTGCACGGAGCCGGCGGCTTCGGCCACCCGGGCGCCGTGCGCTTCGGGCTCAGCCTCCCGCCGAACGGATCCGCCTCCCCGACCGAGCGCATCCGCGGCGCCGCGATCGTGAGCGCCGAAGTCCGTCGCCTCCATCTCGCCGTCCTCCGGGCGCTCGTCGACGCGGGAGCGAGACCCTGGTCGGTGCCGATGGCGACCCACGCGGAGCAGGAAGAGGGCCGCCTGGCCCACATCGATCTCGATCCGATCGACCGCGCCCTCGCGGGAGGCTTCGTGCCGGTCTCCTTCGGCGATGTCGTGCCGGATCGGGTCTGGGGCAGCTCGATTCTGTCGGCCGACACGATCGCGGTGGAGCTCGCCGAGCGGCTGCGACCCGACCGCGTCGTCTTCGTCAGCGACGTGCCGGGGGTCTACTCCCCCGGTGCCGCCGGTCGACGCCATGTGGTGCGCGAGCTCACCGACGAGGTCTATTCCGCGCTCGCCCCGGCCCCGGGCGCCCCGGACGCGACCGGCGGCATCCGGGGCAAGGTCGCCGCGATGCGGGCGATCGCGCGTCGGGGCGTCAACGCAGGTCTTATTAGCGGACTCTCGGATGGGGCGCTCTCGCGCGCCCTGCGCGATGACGGATCTACCGATGGGAGCTGGGCCCGCGCCGAATCCTCCTCCTGAGCCGTCCGGCTCCGATGCGACCGGGCTCGACCTGAGCCATCGCAAGGCCGAGCATGTGAAGGTCGTGCTGGGAAAGGACGTTGAGGGCCGCTACCGCTATTGGAACGACATCCAACTTCTCCACAACGCGCTCCCCGAGATCGACTTTGAGGAGATCGACACGCGCGTCACGCTCTTCGGCAAGGCGCTCGCGGCGCCTCTCGTCATCACGGGAATGACCGGCGGCTTTCCGGACGCCGCGAAGATCAACGACAACCTCGCCCGCGCGGCCTCGGAGATGGGGATCGCGATGGGGGTCGGCAGCGAGCGGGCGGCGATCCTCAAGGGCCAGTACCCCGAGAGCTACGCCTGCGTGGCGCGCTACCCGGTCCCCTTGAAGTTCGCGAACATCGGCGCCCCTCAGATCATCCCTCAGTCCCCGAACGACGCCGTGGTCGGGATCGACGAAGCCCGCGGGGCGATGCGCCTCATCGGAGCGGACGTGCTCGCGATCCACCTCAACTTCCTCCAGGAGATGGTCCAGCCCGAAGGGGATCGGCGCGCGAGGGGATGCCTCGACCGCATCGGGGAGCTCGCGAAGGCCGTTCCCGTGCTCGCGAAGGAGACGGGGGCGGGGATCTCCCAATCGGTCGCCCAGCGCCTGCTCGCGAAGGGGGTCCGCGGCTTCGACGTGAGCGGGACGGGCGGCACCTCGTTCGCCGCGGTGGAGCATTATCGGGCGCTTGACCGGGGAGCCGAACGCGAGGCCCGCCTCGGCAAGGTCTACTGGGACTGGGGGATCCCCTCTCCGGCGTCGGTCCGGGAGACGGTCCCCCTCGGGCTCCCGGTGATCGCGAGCGGAGGCGTGCGCAGCGGTCTCGACGTCGCCCGCGCGCTTGCGCTCGGCGCGACCGCCGCCGGGACGGCGGGGGGGATCCTGCGGGCGGCTTCCGTGAGCTACGAGGCGACGCGCGCCGAGCTCGCGCAGCTCGTCTACGAGCTGCGCGTCGCGATGTTCCTCTGCGGGGCCCGGACGGTGCGCGAGATGCAGAACGTCCCGTACGTCGTGACGGGCGAGACCCGCGCCTGGCTCCGTCGATGAGCGCCGAGACGGGCGGCCCAAGCCCGCCCGAGCGGATCCACCGCGAGAAGATCGCAAGGGAGCTGCCGTCCGGGCGCGCGGGGGGCCTTCCTTCGAACGTCGACTGGATCGCTTCCCTTCCCGAGGAGGAACGGCGACGCTACTCCGGGATGGTGCGGCGCAAGCCCACACGGACGCTCTCCGGGGTCGCGGTCGTCGCGGTCATGACGGCTCCCGCGCGCTGCCCGCACGGGCGGTGCACGTACTGCCCGGGCGGGATCGAGAACGCGAGCCCTCAGAGCTACACCGGAGAGGAGCCGTCGGCGCTCCGGGGAGCCCAGTTCCACTGGGACTCGACCGCGATCACCCGGCACCGCCTCGAGGCGCTGGAAGCGATCGGGCACTCCACCAGCAAGGTCGAGGCGATCGTCATGGGAGGGACGTTCCCCTCCCGGCCGCGGGAGTACCAGGAGGCCGTGTTCCGGGGGATCTACGACGGCCTCAACGGCGCGCCGTCGCCTTCCCTTGCGGAGGCCCAGCGGCGCAACGAAACCGCGGACCGCCGCCTGGTGGGGCTGACGGTCGAGACCCGACCCGACTGGTGCGACGACCGGGTGCTCCCGTTCCTGCTCGATGCCGGGGTTACGCGCGTAGAGATCGGCGTCGAGTGCCTGGAAGAGCCCGTCCTCGCGAGCGTCGGCCGCGCCCACGGGATCGAGGATGTCGTCCGGGCGACCGCGCGGGCCCGCGCCTTTGGCCTCAAGATCTGCTACCA
>JAJYUO010000041.1 GCA_021792485.1 Thermoplasmata archaeon | reverse complement strand
GTCCTTCGGGCATGCCTCGGTGCACAGGTGGCACCGCAGGCACAACCACAACCCCTCGGTTTGGATCCGGACGAGCCGCTCTTGGTGCGCCTGGTCCCGGGGATCGACGACGAACCGGTAGAGCTTCGCGAGCGCCATCGGGCCGGGGAAGTCGGCGTCGGCTTCGACCGCGGGGCATGCCGAGAAGCACGAAGCGCATGCGATGCATCGGGGCGTTTCGTGGAACCGCGCGACCTCCTCCGGGGTCATCGAATTGGGCTTGCCTTCGGGCATCGGGTGGCGGGGGTCGAGCTTCAAGTGAGGTTCGATCCGGTCGTACTGCCTCCAGAACGGCGCCTGGTCCACGACGAGATCGCGAAGGACCGGCTGGTTGCGCATCGGCTCCACGACGAGCCGGCCGTGTTTCGCGATCTCCGGCCCGATCGGAGTCTGGCACGCGAGCCGGCTCTTCGAATTGATCTGCATCGCGCACGACCCGCAGATCGAGCTGCGGCAGGAGTAGCGCAAGGTGAGACTCGGATCGAGCTCGGCGCGGATTTTGAGAAGCGCGGTGAGCACCGGTGTGTGTGGCTCGACGGTCAGCGTGTAGCGAGCGTAGCGTGGCTTCGCATCCTTGCCGGGCTCGAATCGGTATACATCGATCGGCGCTTCCAACGTCTTAGCGGCCGCCATCAGTAGACCCGCTCCTTCGGCTCCCAGCGCGTGTACGCTACCGGACTATACGACAGCTCGGGGCCCTCCGCGCCGCGGCGCGCCAGCGTGTGCCGCATCCAGCGCGCGTCGTCGCGTTTCGGGTAGTCGGTGCGAGAGTGGGCGCCCCGGCTCTCGGTCCGGGCGTAGGCCCCGACGATGATCACCTCGGCGAGCTCGAGCATGTGCCCCACTTCGAGGGCATCGGTCAGGTTCAGGTTGTAGACCTGGGAGCGATCGACGATGCGCACGTTCGCGTAGCGCTGCTTCAGCGCTCGGATCCGCCGGATCCCCTCGAGCATGTCGGCGTCATTCCGGTAGATGCCGGCGTAGCGTTCCATCGTCGCCTGCATCTCCGACCGGAGCTGGGAGGGGTCCTCGCCGTGGTCGCGCGCCATCATGGCCCGGATCGGGGCCTGGGAGGCTTCCACGTCCGCATCGGCGACCGTGGGGCGGTCGGAGGCGAGGGCGGCGTAGGCAGCGGCCGCGAGCCCTGCCTGCTTACCGAAGACGAGCGTTTCGAGCAGGGAGTTTCCGCCGAGGCGGTTCGCGCCGTGGATCGACACGCACGCCGCCTCCCCCGCGGCAAAGAGCCCGGGGACGTTCGTCTCACCCTTCGAGTTGGTCCCGATTCCGCCCATCATGTAGTGCTGGGCCGGGTATACCGGGATTGGTTGCGTGACGGGATCGATGCCCGCGAAGTTCCGACAGAAATCGCAGATCTCCTGCAGCCGGCTCTCGATGCGCTCCTTCCCGAGGTGCATTAGTTCGAGGTGCGCGAACCCCCCCTCGAAGCCGTTTCCTTCCGCGACTTCGGTCGCGATCGCTCTGGAGACGACATCGCGGGAGGCGAGCTCGAGGACATGCGGCGCGTACTTGGACATGAACCGCTCGCCTTTGGCGTTCTTCAGGATCCCTCCCTCGCCCCGCGCCCCTTCGGTGATGAGGATCCCGGAATCGGGCAGCGCCGTCGGATGGAACTGAACGAACTCCATGTCCTTGAGGAACGCCCCGGCCTCGTAGGCGGCGGCTACACCATCGCCCGTGCAGCTGTGCGCGTTGGTCGTGCGCGCGTAAATCCGACCGCTGGGCCCGGTCGCGATCACGACGGCCGGAGCCGCGATCCCCTCGAAGCGCCCGCTCTTGCGGTCGAAGGCGACGATTCCCTGGACTCTTCCGTCCCGGACGACGATTCGGGTGAGGTCCCATTCCTGATAGAGCGTGAAGCGGGTCGCTTCGGTCGCGAGGCGCTCCCAGATCGCCTGAAGGAGCGCGAGCCCGGTACGGTCCGCGGCGTAGATCGTTCGGGGAAACCCGGCTCCGCCGAACGGTCGCCGTGCGAGCGAGCCGTCCGGTGCTCGGCTGAAGATCGTGCCGAAATGTTCCATCTCGACGACGGTTGGGCCGGCCTCGCGGCAGAAGAACTCGATCGCATCCTGGTCGCCGAGGTAGTCCGAGCCCTTCACCGTGTCATAGATGTGGGTGTCGACGGAGTCTTCGGCCCCTACCGCGGCGTTGATGCCACCCTGGGCGGCACCGGAGTGGGAGCGCAACGGGTGGAGCTTGGAGACGACGGCTACGTCCCGTCCGGCCTCTACGGCCGCCAGAGCGGCCCGTTGGCCGGCCAGGCCCGCGCCGACAATCACGACTTCGTGCCGACGCATCCCGACCGGGCGACCGAATTCCGTCGAGCATTAAGCATCAGCGCCCCGAGTTCCCTCGTTCGAGCGCCACGGCGCACGGGCGCGCAGTTCCCTTCGTTTCGTCGGTGAAGAACGCGTAACGCCGTCGTGAGCCTTTATATACGCACTCCAGCGTTCCCCACCCGTTTCCCATCGGACGAACGGAACCGTTCATGTCGAATCTGATCAGCGTTGAGGAGAGGGATCGCCTGCTCAAGGGAACGACGACGATCGGCATGGTGGCGAAGGACGGAGTGGTCCTCGCGACCGAGCGGCGCGCGACGGCGGGGAATCTGATCGCCAACAAGCAGACGTTCAAGGTCTTCAAGGTCGACGACAACATCGGCGTCACGATCGCCGGCGGCGTCGGCGACGCGCAGACGCTGGTTCGTTACCTCAAGGCGGAGGTTTCGCTCTACCGCCTGCGGCGGAACGCGCCGATCACGGCGGAAGGGGCGTCGACGCTCCTCGCCAACATCCTTTCGGGGAACCGAATGTTCCCCTACTACGCCTGGCTGATCCTGGGTGGGGTGGACCCGAAGGGGGGCCACATCTTCTCCATTGACCCGGCGGGAGGCGCGATCGAGGACCGGTTCTGTTCGGTCGGTAGCGGCTCCACGTTCGCCTACGGCGTCCTCGAGGAAGCGTATAGCCGGGAGATCACGGTCAACGACGCGGTCGACGTGGCCCTTCGCGGGCTCACGGTGGCCATGAAGCGCGACAACTACAGCGGAGACGGCTACCTCGTCCACACGATCACCGCGAAGGAATATCGGGAACTCACCGAGGACGAAATTAATAAACGTCTGAAGGCTCTCAAGATTCCGTTGCCTCCTGCCCTGCCCTAGGCAGGCGGGGCGCGACGCCCCAACCCCTTCCGTCCAACCCATTCCTCGAACGATGAGCTACGATTCTCTGATTGCACAGACCCGGGAGGCCCTGACGGAGGTCCTTCCGGAGACCGTAGAGGTCACGGACGTCGAGCTAGAGGGACCTCACGTCGTCCTGTACACGAAGCAGCTCGAGGCGTTCCTGGACGGGGGAGACCTCTTGCGGCAGGTCGCCCAGCGCCTCCACCGACGCGTTCTCGTCCGGAGCGATCCGGAGTCGCTCATCGATCCCAAGGAGGCGGAGAAGCTCATACGGGAGGTGATCCCGCCCGAGGCGGAGATCAATCAGATCTTCTTCGAACCGGAAACCGGAGAGGTCACGATCGAAGCCGCGAACCCCGGCGTTGCGATCGGGCGCAGCGGCTCGGTCCTGAACGACCTCAAACGTCGCATCGGCTGGGTCCCGACGGTCGTCCGCACTCCCCCGATCCCGTCCAAAACCGTGGAGGAGGTGCGGACGCATCTGCGCAACGTCTTCGACGAGCGTCGTACGTTCCTGCGGAAGGTGGGGGTGCGGATCGCGCGCGAGCGTCTTCCGGAGAAGATCTGGGCGCGGTCGACCGCGCTCGGCGGATACCGCGAGGTGGGACGCAGCGCGAGCCTTCTCTCGACGCAGAACTCGAAGATCCTGATCGATTGCGGCCTCGATCCCGGCTCCGAGCGGACCCCGTTCTTCAGCGCGCCGGAGCTCCTGCCGCTCGACTCGCTCGACGCGGTCGTTGTCACGCACGCGCACCTCGACCACTGCGGGCTCGTCCCGGTCCTTCTGAAGTACGGCTACAAGGGCCCGATCTACTGCACGGCTCCGACACGCGACCTGATGACTCTGATGCTGCTCGATGCGATCAAGGTCGTCAACGCCGAGGCTCGCAAAGGGCTCTACGACTCGTCGCACGTCCGCGAGCTGGTCGCGCGAACGATCCCGTTGCGCTGGGGGGAGACGACCGATATCGCTCCGGACGTCCGCCTCACGCTCCACAACGCGGGCCACATCCTGGGATCGTCGGTCTGCCACTTCCATCTCGGCGATGGGGACTACAACCTCGCCTACACCGGCGACATGAAGTTCGAGCGGACGTGGCTATTCAACCCGACGGCGAATCGGTTCCCGCGCCTCGAGGCACTGGTCATTGAATCGACGTACGGGGGCTATCGCGATCTCCAACCGAGCCGGCAGGAGGCGACGGAGGCTCTCTGCGCCCTCGCGACGAAGGTCCTGGAGCGCGGCGGCAAGCTGATCGTGCCGGTCTTCGCCGTGGGCCGCTCCCAGGAGGTGATGCTGGTTCTCGAGGATAAGATGCGCGCCGGCAAGATCCCGCGCGTGCCGGTGTACCTGGACGGGATGATTTTCGAGGCCACGGCCATCCACACCGCGTACCCAGAGTACCTCAACAGCCAGCTGCGCACGCAGATCTTCCAGCAAGGCGACAACCCGTTCCTCTCCGATGTATTCCATCGCGTCGACTCCCAGCAGATGCGCATGAACATCCTCGACTCGAAGGAGCCGTGCATCGTGCTCGCCACCTCGGGCATGATGAGCGGCGGGCCGGTGATGGAGTACTTCCGCAACTGGTCGGGCGACGAGAAGAACGCCCTCGTCTTCGTCGGGTATCAGGCCGACGGGACGTTCGGCCGCCGTCTTCAGCGCGGAGTGAGCGAAACGACGTTCATGGACGGTCCCCGCCAGGTGCCGATCCCCGTCCGATTCGAGATGAGCACGATCGAGGGGTTCAGCGGCCATTCCGACCGCGCTCAGCTCATGAACTACATCGCTTCGGTCGACCCGAGGCCCCAGCGCGTGCTCGTGAACCACGGCGACGAATCGAAGGCGATCGACCTCGCCTCGAGCCTCCACAAGCGGTTCAACTTGGAGACGCGGGTCCCCTACAATCTCGAGGCCGTGCGCCTTCTGTAGCGCCGGCGGCTCATTCCCACTCGATCGTCGCGGGCGGCTTGTCGCTCAGGTCGTAGAGCACCCGGACGACCTCGCCGGCCAGTTCTCGGGTGATCCGTTCCGCGATCCGGGCTCCCACCGCGTGGGGGAGCGCGGCCGAGCGCGCGGTCATCGCGTCGATCGACTCGACGATCCGCACGCTGACCGCCTCGCCGTGGAAGCGGTTGTCGCCGAGGACGCCGACGGTCCGCACGGGCAAGAGGACCGCGAAGTACTGCCAGGGCTGCTCCAGCTCCCCCGACGCGACGGCGCGCTCGACCTCCTCCTCGACGACCCGGTTCGCGATCCGGGCCCGTCGCAGGCGGTCCTCGGTCACTTCCCCTACGACGCGGACCGCGAGCCCGGGCCCCGGAAACGGCTGGCGGTGCGGATCCGGGATCTTCAGCTCGCGGGCGACGGCGCGCACCTCGTCCTTGTAGAGGTCGCGCAGCGGCTCGACCAAGCGCAACGTCGAGTCCTTGGGGATCCCGCCGACGTTGTGGTGGGTCTTGATCGTGTCCCGCCGGGCAGTCCCCTCTCCGTTCGAACCGCCGCTCTCGATCCAGTCCGGCGCGATCGTTCCCTGGATCAATCGGTCGGTACGGATCCGCGCTGCTTCCCGCTCGAAGAGGCGGATGAACGTGTGGCCGATGCGCGTGCGCTTCTCCTCGGGATCCGTGACTCCTTCCAGGGCGCCGAGGAACTGGTCCCGCGCCGGCACGACTTCGACGTCGGTAGCGCTCTCACGGAAGTAGGCGCGCACCCGGTCGACCTCTCCCTCGCGGAGCAGACCTGTGTCGACGAACAGGCAGCGAGCGCGATCGCCGAGCGCGAGCGTGGCGAGCCGCGCGGCGACGGTCGAGTCGATCCCGCCCGAAGCCGCCACGATGGCCCGCTCCGGGACGTCGGAGCGAAGTCGCTCGATCGCCCGCCGGACGAACTCCGCGGGATCGTTCACGTGCCGCTCCGGACCGACGGGAGAGATTCGAGGCGCCACTTGGAGGAGCTTCGTTCGAGACCGATGCGAAGCTCCGCAGGCGTCCGCGCGAGGATCTCCGTCGCGAAGGACGCAGGGTTCTCGGCGGCCTTCGATCCCGCGCCGGCCACCGGAACACCCGAAACGGCCTGGACCACGTTCCGCGGGTTGGCGAGGCCCGGCCCGCGGTTGCGCGGAACGGGGATCCCGGGGTGGGTCGCCTTGGGCCCGAGCGCCCCGGAGAGGGTTACTGGGGGACCGCTGATTCCGATGGAGGACGATATCCCGCGGGCCTGGGCCGCTCGGTCGACCGTCGGGGAAGGGCAGGGAGCGCTCGCGGCCGCAACCGGGCCCGGCGGCCCCAGGTCGATCGGTCGCCTACGGGTCTTTTCGCCGATCTCGAGATCGGACCGGCTCCCTTCCAGGACGACGACCTTCATGCCGAGGCCAAGGAATCCGGGCGCAGATAGCCGTCGCGGCCGGAGGACGGAGTAATGGCGTTCCGCTCCTCGGAGCCTCGTCGGATGAAGCTTCACCGTCACGGACGATTCCGCAGCTGGCTCGGGAGCAAGTTCGGTGGGGACGCGATCCTGGGGGGACGGATCGGGCGGAGGTTCCTGCACGCGGGCGGGGCCCTGACGCTCGTCTACTACGCGTTTCCGACGGATCTGCTGATCATCGTTCCGAACTGGGCGATCCCGGCCTTCGCTCTGGCTGCCCTCCTCATCTTGGACGGCATGCGGCTCGCCAGGCGGCTCGATGTTCCCGAGATCCGGTCCCACGAGCGCGACCGTCTCGCAAGCTACTCCTACTTCGGAATCGCGATCGTCGTCGCTCTGCTCTTCTTCCCGGAGCCGATCGCCTTCGTCGCGATCCTCGGGACGGCGCTCGTCGATCCCCTCATCGGCGAGCTGCGCGGATCGTCGACGCGGTCCGGCCTCTATCCCGTGGTCCCGTTCGTCGTTTACTTCACGCTCGCCACGGTTTCCTTGGCCGTGGTCGGTCATGCCTCCCTGCTCGCAGCGTCCCTCCTGGCGGCGGCCGCCGGTGCGGTGGCCATCGCCGTCGAGCATCCGACGTGGGCGTACGTGGACGACGACCTTCTCATGACCCTGGTTCCGGGCCTCGTGCTGACCGGTCTCGCGCTGGCGCTCCCCGGACTGATCTAGCGGGTCGTTCGATCGGCGGGCGCGCTTCCCTCGGAGGAGGCGCCCGCACGGCGACGGGCTTCGATCCGTGCTTCGTCCAGGGCCGAGGCGAGCGGAGCTCCGGGCTCCCCCACCGCGGTGGCGGCGGAGGCGCTTCCGCCTCCCTTTCCGTTGAACCGAGCCTTCGCGCGCTCCATCAACGCGTTCGCCGGCACGCGGGGCGCCGTGGAGCCGATGAAGAGCGTTCCGCGTCCCTCCCGCTCGGAGGCGAGGAGCACGACCCGATCCGCCTCGCGACACAACAGGCGCGAGAGCTCGGCCAGCTCGGTCCGGTCGAGATCGACGCGCGCTCTAACGATCGTGATCCCATCGACGGAATCGAGGTTCTGCGCGTCGGACGATAGGCGGCTCGCGACCGCTCCGAGATCCTCCTTGCGCCGATCGCGCTCCGCCCGCCGCGCGTTCTCAATCTCCTCGTAGAGGTGCTCGATGCCGTGGGCGACCTTCTCGGGTGGCACGCCCAGACGCCGCGACGCCTCGCGCAGCGCTCGATCCCGCTGCTCCCGGATCTCCAGCGCCCGCTCGCCGCTCGCGTAGGTGAGTCGGATGACTCCGTCCTGAATCCGCTCCACGTCCAGGATGTCGATGGCGCCCACCTCGCTCGTGTGGGTGCAGTGCGTTCCTCCGCACGCTTCGACGTCGACGCCCTCGATCTCCACGATGCGAAGTTCCTTGCCCGGCACCGCGCCGCCCTGGTAGAGGGAGAATCCGAACCTCCGCTCCGCTTCGTTCCGAGGTTCGAAGTAGCTCCGGACCGGGTGGTTCTCTCGCACGATCTGGTTGATCCGTCGAGCCACCGTTCGCAGCTCCTCGTCGGAGAGCGCCCGGTAGTGGGTCACGTCGATCCGCGCGAACTCGGGCCCCTTGTAGGCCCCTGCCTGCCAGACGTGCGGGCCGAGCAGGCGTCGCAGCGTCCCGTTGATGATGTGGGTGGCGGTGTGATGCTGCATCAGCTGGGTCCGGCGGGGCGCGTCGATCCGTCCGCGGACGCGCTCCCCGACCTGGAAGGGGCTCGGCCGGTCGAGCCGATGGTAAATCCAGGGTCCTTGTCGGCTGACATCGACGACCGGGACATCCCCGAGGTGACCCGTGTCGTGCACCTGGCCACCGCTGGTCGGGTAGAAGTACGTCCGGTCGAGAACGACGAAGGGTCCCTGGGACCAGACGACGTGACCCTCGAACGAGACCGTATACGGGTCGAGGTAGTATCCTGCGTCGGTCGCCGGGATCTGGGCCGGAAGCTCCGGCAGCGCGTCGCGCTTCTCCGCGTAGTCATTGGTCGGGGTTTCGTTGACGTGCCGTTCCGCGACCCGGGAGTAGAAGTCCTCCGGGATCGGCGGGGGATGCGTGAGGATCCCTACGGCGACATCGGGAGGGACTCCAAGGGAGTCGTACCACTCGACGAGCTCCTCCGTCCCCGGCGAGCGGCCCTCGGAGCGCATCCGCTCCTCCTGCCGGCGGAGGACGGGGCGAGCGCGCTCGATCGCCTCGTTGAACCGCTCGATCTCCGCCTGGAGCACTCGGTCCCGGTCTTCGCGGTTCTCCCCGAGCTCGGGGAAGTGGCCGACCATGTCCCGGCTGACCCGCTCGATGACACCGATCAGGTCGAGCGGCTCCGTCGCGCGCGCGAGGAGGCGGAGCACGCGCCGGATCAGGAGGCGTGCGAAGTACCCTTCCTTCGCGTTCGACGGAACGACGCCGTCGGTGAGCATGAAGCTCAGGGCCCGAGCGTGGTCGATCACGACCGCGGACTCGTAGGGCGGGAGGCTCTGGCGCATCTCGTCGTAGGTCGATCCGAAGACCGCCTCGTAGGCGTTCTTCGTCCCCTGGCTGAGCCAGGTGTACCGCTCGAGGCCGTACCCCGTGTCGACGACCGTGAGCGGCATCGGCTTCAGGCGATCGCCGTCCCGAGTGTATTCCATGAACACGAGGGTCGCGACCTCGAGACCGACGAGCCCGACGCTCAGCGAGGGGCCGAGGTTCCCGCCCCCCTCCCACTCCTCCTCCTTGTAGGTGATCAGCGCGGGATCGACCCCGAACTCCTCGGTGAGAAGCTCGTGGCAGAGCTCGGCGCAGCGGTCCTTGAAATAGACGCCGTGATCGGGACGGTTGAACGCGTGGTGCGCCATCATCTCGAACATCGTGAAGTGGCGGCCGCTACGGCCGACTTCTTCGAGATCGATGAATCGCAGGCACGGCTGGGAGATCGTGAGCGGGTTCGCCGGCGGGGGGATCGCTCCGCTCGTGACCCACGGCTGGAAATCGTAGATGCTCGCCTGCGTGAAGAACACGTCGTTGCGCCATCGGGCTACCGTT
>JAJYUO010000040.1 GCA_021792485.1 Thermoplasmata archaeon | reverse complement strand
TCACCCCGCGGCCACCGGCTTCGCGTTCGTCCAGCGGATCCCGATCGTGGACCCGACGGCCGGCCACGGCTGGTTGGGCCGCCCGCGGGACTCGACCCGCCCGCCCGAGCTCCCCCGCGCGATCGCCACCGCCTCCCGCCCGACCGTCCCGGCGGCGAGCATCTGTCCCGAGAGAACTCCGTCGGACGGATCGACGAACTGCGTGTCCGCCCGATCGACCGCGACGATCCCGTCCCCTCCGGGCAGGACGTTGAACCCGAGGAACCGCGCGACGGCGGCGGAGCGAGGATCGGCGAGCAGCTCCGCCGGGGCTCCGAGCGCGCGAATACGGCCGTCCAGCATCACCGCCACCCGGTCCCCGAGGAAGAGCCCCTCTTCCCGGTCGTGGGTGACGTGGATCGAGCTGATCCCGAGAGAGGCCAGCGCGCGACGAAAGTCGCCGCGCAACTCTCCCCGGACCTCGGGGTCGATCGCCGCGAACGGTTCGTCCAGGAGGATCACCCGTGGGCGCGCCGCGATGGCGCGGGCGAGGGCGACCCGCTGGCGCTCTCCCATGCTGAGCGCGTACCCCGGGCGACGCTCGAAGCCGGCCAGCCGCACCGCCGCCAACGCCTCCGTCGCGATCTGCCGTGCCTCGGAGTCCGAGCGGCGTTGCACCAGCGGGGCGTACGCCACGTTCTCGAGGACCGTCCGGTTCAAAAACAGCGCCGGCTCGGAAAGAAGCAGGCCGATCCCCCGTCGGTTCGCGGGAAGGCGAGTGACGTCGCGGCCGCCGAGAAGGATTCTGCCGGCCGAGGGCCCTTCGAGTCCCGCGATGCATCGCAGCAAGGTCGTCTTGCCGCTGCCGTTCGGCCCCATCAGCGCGAGGAACTCTCCTTCGTTCAAGGCGAGGTCGATTCCGTGGAGAACGGGCCATCGATCCACCGACGCGTCGAGCCGCTCGATGCGCAGCAGCGGTTCAGGCATCGTCCCCCTCCCGAGTCGTTCCGAGCGCGACGACGGCCGCGAACACCGCCAGGCTCACGACCAAGAGGAGCGCCGCGGCTCCGGCGGTCGCGTCGCTGAACCGTTCCCGCTGGAGCGTGTAGACCGCGACGCTCAACGTCGTGAACGCGGGGGTGTAGAGGAAGTAGGTCGCGGTGAACTCCCCGAGACCGATCGCGAAGGCGAAGAGGCCGGCGGTCAGAATCCCGTTGCGGACCCGTGGGACGTCCGCGTCCCCGAACGCCGTCCACCGGCTCGCCCCGAGGCTCTGGGCGGCCTCGGAAGGCGCCGGAGAAAGTCCCGTGAGAGGGACTTGCAGGCTCTGCAGGGCGAACGGAAGCGCGAGGATCGCCTGCGAGGCCCCGATCAGCACCCAGACCGTCGACTCTCCCCCGAGGATCGGCCGCCAGAACTCGGCGAGGCTGAACGCGAGGAGGACCGGGGAGACGAGCAACGGCAGAAAGAGGTAGGTGCTCACCCCGCCCTCCCACCGCGGTCGACCGCGGAGGGCGAACGCCGCCAGCAGCACGAGGACGAACGTTGCCGCCGCGGCGAAGGCGGCGAAGCCGAATGTGTTGACGATCACGTTGGCGACCGGAACGCCGAGCGTCGCGGTCGTACGCGACGCGACGAGGTCCGACCAGCCCGCGCCGATCGGCCCTCCTCCCACCGGCCACACCGACCGGGCGAGGACGGTGAGGAGAACGATGGCGATCCCCGAGAAGACCAGCCCGGCTTCGACCGCGAACGCCCACCCGATCCAACCGGAACGGGAGAGCCGCCGAGGTCGGATCGGGCCGCGGGACCCTCGCCGTTGCAGCCGGCGCGCGAGGACGACGTAGACGACGATCGGCACGAGCAGGATCAGCACCGCCGCCAGCGCGAGCAGGCTCGCGGCGGTCGGCTCCAGGAACGTCGAGCTGAGGGAATAGACCTGGGCCTCGAGCGTGTAGCATCGGGGTCCGCAGATCATGATCGGAGGCGCGAATGCGAGGGCCGCGAAGACGAACGTCAGCACGACGCCCACGGCCGCGCCGGAAAGCGATGGTGCAGCCCAGACGTCCCGATACGCGCGGATCGGGGAGGCCCCGAGCGTCCGAGATGTTTCCTCTAGATCCCCGGAGGCGCTCTCGCAGCCGAGAGCGGTGTAGAGGACGACGAGCGGAACGTTGAAGACGAGGTTGGCGAGCACGATCCCCGGCACTCCTTCCCCGAACCAGGAGAGGATCGGGAGTTCGCTCGAGATCGCGCCGCCGGGCCCGAAGAGATCGAGGATCCCGACGACCACGACCACGGTGGGGAGGAGGAACGGCAGGAGCAGGAAGGTCCGGGCGACGGTCCGCCCCGGGAAGGCGTAGCGCGAGAGGAAGATCCCGGCGGGGTACCCGACCGCGAAGGCGACGAGCGCACTCAGCGCTCCCTGCTCCAGGGAGTTGGAGAGCGACGCCCGGTTCGTCGCTTCGCGCCAGACCGTGTCGTAGAGGCCCGCCGCTCCGCCTCCGCTGATCCATCCTCCCCCGAACAAAAGAGCGACCGGGACGAGCGCGAAGAGGAGGACGAACAGGAGGATCGGGACCAGGAGGCCGACCTCGCCGAGACGGCCGTGCGCTACGCGCTCGCGAGGGATTCCCATGTCGTCAGCCACCCGGTGATGTTCGACGCGAGCTCGCTCGGGGTCAGCACGGAGTTGAGCGCGTGGATCGAAGCCGGGGGGATCAGATCCGATTGCGCGTAGACCGGCGGGAGCGGGACGGTGTCGTTGGCCGGGTACTCCCACTCGCTCAGCGGCAGCTGCGATTGGACGCTTCCGCTCAGGAAGTAGTGGATGAACGCGTTGTCGAGGGCGAGGTGGCCGGATCCCTTGACGATCCCGATCCCGTAGATCGTTTGCCAGCCGTAGAGCGTTCCGTTATCGTTCGTGACGGTGGAGCGGAACGTTCCCCCCTCCCCGTAGTACGTCGCGTAGGCCGGATCCGTGGTGTAGCTCACGACCATCGGGTACGGCGTCGGGAACTCCGAGAACGCGGTGCTCCAGTCCGGCGCGGCGGCCGCGTACGGGAGGATCTTCGACCAGAAGGTCGTCCAGTTCTCGTGCAGGACCGACTCGTAGTAGAGGACTTCCCAGGCGAGGAATTCCTCTCCCGTGATACTGGTCGTGGGATCCTCGTAGACGAGCCCGCGGGCCCACGAGGAGTTCGAGGCAAAGTCGGCGAAGGTCGAGTTCGCAATGGCGCCGCGCGTGGCGTTGTAGAACGCGTTCGTGTAGTCGATCGCGAGGTACCCGTACTCGTACGGGATCACCTCCCCGTCCGTCGAGATCGCTCGTACCAAGGAGGAGTTGATGTTGGCGAGATCGCTTGCGTCGCTGTACGGCTGGAGGAGGCCGAGCGCCTCGGCCTGCGGCGCGGTGATCTCGTCGAGCCCGATCACGAGGTCCGCCGCCGGGCTGTTCCGCTGCGCGTAGAGCGTGCTGACGAGGTTCCCGCTGAGGCAATCGACCTGAACGCGCGCGTGGTACTCGGTCGAGAAGTTCGCGAAGACGCCGGCGGCCGGCGTGCCGTTCGTGCAGCACGGTCCTCCGAGCAGGCTCGCGTAGGTGTAGATCGTGATCGTCGGTTCGGTGGGGTTCCCGTTCGCCCCGCTCGCCGCGCAGCCGCTCACGTAGGAGTAGTAGAGCGCAAGGCCCGCCACGACCACGATTAAGGCGATCGCGACCGCGATCAGCGCGGTCCCCCAGCGACCCGGCCGCCGCAGCCGTCGCCGATGGCGCGCGGCGGGGATTGGAGCGGACGTCACGTGCTCCGCCGAGAACCGGCGGAGAGCCGCCTCACGAGCGGCATTGCGATCCCTTCGCGGGCATTATCCCGTGCAGGTTCAAGGGGTCGACGGGCGATGCCCATCCTCTCAGCCGGTTCACAGCTCCCCCTACCGGATCCGACAGCCCGGATGGGCATTTGAGGTTGCGGGGCGGCGACCCACGCGCCGACGGGAGTCGGGGGGAGCTCGGGCGGGACGCCGAGGTGGCCGACGTGGGCCCCGGATGCGCTCTTATACGCCGCGTCGCTCGCTAGCGCCCGGGCACCGAAAATGGCGCAACCATCGATGGAGGAACTCCGCTTTGGGAGCGACCTCATCAAGCGTGGGTTCGCCCGGATGCAGCAGGGCGGCGTGATCATGGACGTCACGAACGCCCAGCAAGCCCGCATCGCCGAGGAGGCAGGCGCGGTCGCGGTCATGGCACTGGAGCGCGTTCCCTCCGACATTCGCGCGCAGGGAGGAGTGGCCCGCATGGCCGACCCTGCAAAGATCCGGGAGATCCAGGACCAGGTCTCGATCCCGGTTATGGCGAAGTGCCGGATCGGGCACACCGCCGAGGCCCGCATCCTAGAAGCCATCGGCGTCGACATGATCGACGAGTCCGAAGTCCTGACGCCGGCCGACCCGTTCTACCACGTCGACAAGCACGCGTTCACGATCCCCTTCGTCTGCGGTTGCCGGAACCTGGGCGAGGCACTTCGTCGGATCGACGAAGGAGCGGCGATGATCCGGACGAAGGGCGAAGCGGGCACGGGCAACGTCATCGAAGCGGTCCGCCACATCCGCCAGGTCAACCAAGAGGTCGCCCAGGTCCGGAAGATGACCCGGGCCGCTCTCGTGTCGTGGGCGAAGCGCGAGCGAGTCGCCGTCGCGACCGTCGAAGAGGTCCGCAAGCTCGGACGCCTACCGGTCGTTAACTTCGCCGCCGGAGGGATCGCGACGCCCGCCGACGCGGCCCTCTGCCGCCTCCTCGGGGTCGACGGGATCTTCGTCGGGAGCGGGATCTTCAAGTCCGAGCAGCCCGCCAAGGTCGCTCGGGCGATCGTGGAGGCATCGCTGCACTACGACCAGCCCGAGGCGCTCGCGCGCGCTTCCGAGGGATTGGGAGAAGCGATGCACGGCATCGACGTGAGTCGTCTGCCTCCGAACGAAATGCTCCAAGGACGGGAGGCGCATCCGCCCGTTGCGCGACGCCCCGGGGCGACCGAAGCATAGGACCGGGACCATGGGGATCGCCCGCCCCTCGCGGCGTGCCGCGGGACCGCGCTCTCGATGAGGATCCTCCAGGTCTGCCCCTTCTACGTTCCCCATCCTGGCGGCGTGGAGTCGCACGTTCGTCGCCTCTCGGCCGAACTCGTCCGGGAAGGGCACGAGGTCACGGTGCTCACCAGTCGCTACGATCCGCAGCTGCCGGCGAGCGAGATCGTCGATGGCGTTCGGGTCGTCCGGGTTCCGGTCCGAGGGGTCCTGCTCAACACTCCGATCGATCCGCGGATCGGGCAGGTGATGCGCACGCTCTCGGCCGACATCATCCACCTGCACTATCCTCCGCCGCTCACGGCCTATTACGCGGTCCGCGCGTTGAGGCCGGGACATCCCCCAGTCGTTCTCACCTACCATTGCGATCTCTACCTGCCCGGTCCGTGGGGCCGACTCGTCACGTCCACCTACGAGCGGGTCATGCTCCCGCGCGTGCTACGCGCCACGGACCGGATCATCGTGCACACGAAGAGCTACGGCCAGACGTCGACGATGCTTCGGAACCGGTCGATCGACGTCGTCCCGTCGCTCGTCGACGTGGAACGGTACCGGGCTCCGGCCCACGTCGAGGAGCTCCGTGAGGAGCTCGGTCTCGCCGGCCGGCGGGTTCTCGTCTTCACCGGCCGCCTCGTCCCTCACAAGGGGTTCGACACGGGGATCCGAGCGCTCTCCCTCCTTCCGAGGGACGTCAGCATGCTCGTCATCGGCTCCGGACCCAACCTCGCCCCGCTTGTCTCCCTCTCGCGGCGGCTCGGAGTCTCGGGCCGCGTGCGTTTCCTCACCCAGGTCGGCGACAGTGAGCTCCCGCGCTACCTCGCTCTCGGGGACGTCTTTGTCTACCCTTCGCAGAACCGTCTCGAGGGATTCGGCCTCGCGATCGCCGAGGCGATGGCGGCCGGCCTCCCCGTCGTGATCGCGGACATGCCCGGCGTGCGCGAAGTGATCGAGGAGGGGCGGGAGGGTCTGCTGGCGCAGCCGATGATCCCGGAGGACTTCGTCCGGCAGATCCAGCGGCTGCTGGACGATCGCGACCTCGCGCGCAGGATGGGGGAGGCCGGCCGCCTCCGCGCCCAGGAGCGCTACGCGGTCGCGACCATCACGCGGCAGATCGTCGCGCTGTACGAGTCGGTGCGGAACGCGCCGCCGCGATCCGCGAACTGAGGCGCTCCGCCTCGACCGCGCTCGCGCGGGCCCATCCTCGGCCCGCGCTCGCGTAGAGGATGCTGCGAGAGGCATTGACGAGGAGCGAGCCTCCGCGTCGATCGACCCCCGCGCGCACGCACCGCTCCAGGGCGCCGCCCTGGGCCCCCACGCCCGGCACCAGCAACGGAACGCCGTCGCCGAGGCGCCGACGCGCCTCGGCGACCGCCGCCGGGTACGTGGCACCGACGACCGCACCGACGTTGTGCGATCGGCGCGCGAGCGCTCGAACGCGCGCGAGGACGTCGATCCACGCCGGCCGACCGGAACCGCGCGGGCCCTGGAAGGCCCGCCAGCCGGGGTTCGACGAATGCGCCACGACATAGACCCCATGGGCCGGGTCGTCCGCGAGCGGCGCGAGGCTGTCCCAGCCGATCCAGGGAGACGCGGTGAGGGCGTCGAAGCCGAAGCGGCCGAAGATCCCTTCCCGGTAGAGCCGCATGGTGTTCGGAATGTCGTTCGCCTTGAGATCGAGGATCCGGATCCGGTCGGGGCCGATCGCCTGCACCGCTTGTTCGAGCGCGCGGAAGCCACCAGCCCCGTAGGAGAAATATGATGCGAGCTGGAACTTGTACGCGGCGGCGAACGGCCGGGTCGCCTCGATGATCCCGGTGAGGAACGTGCGAAGCGCTCTCTCCGAGGCTCGCGGTCCCGCCGAGCGCGGAATTCGCTCCGGGTCCGGGTCCAGGCCCACGCACAGCAGGGATCCCGCGTCCTTCTGAACCCGGCCCAGGCGATCGGAGAACGCTACGGCCATTCGCGTGCGAGAGGCCCGCGGGGATATACCTTCAGAGGGGCGCGGCGCTCGCGGGGGCTCGTCTCGCAGGGCGAACGACGGGGCCGTCGCGCCGGTCGCCCAGCCTCCGGGCCCAGGTGCCGGCTTTTATCGGGGACCTCGTTTCGACCGCCGAGTCACCGTGGTCGAAGCGCCGTTGACGAACGAGCCCGGGGAAGTTCGGCTCAAGGACCTGCGGGCGGGCGACGTCCCCGTGCACATCGTCGCGCGCGTCGTGTCGGTCGAGCGACGCGAGTACACCCGGCCCGCGGACGGTCGGCGACGGCCGTTCCTCGCCGGCCTCCTGAGCGACGGGACCGCATCGGTCCGGTTCACGTGGTGGGACCCCCCCTTGAACGAGGAGATCGGCCGCGGGACGATCCTCCGGGCCCAGAACGTCCAGGTGCGGGAGTACCAAGGGCGCCCGGAGGTCAGCTTCTCGTTCCGCACGCGGGTCGCTCCCGCCGGGCCGGCCGACCTCCCAAAGGTCGATTCGAGCGACGTGCCGTTCCGTACGATCTCGGAGCTTCGCGGTCGCTCGGAAGGATTCCGTCTCGAGGCGCGCGTGGTCCGCGTCGCGCCGAAGACCGTTACCGTCGGCGCCGAGCAGCGACAGGTGCACGAGGGCATACTGGGGGACGGCACGGGGCTGCTCGCGTTTAGCTCATGGAGCGATTTTCACCTCACCCCGAACGAGGCGATCCGCATCGCCGGAGCGTACGTTCGCACGTTCCGGGGCCGTCCCCAACTCGTCCTGGACGAGGCATCGATTGTCGCCCGGATCGACCCGGGCCGTCTCCCTTCGATCGAGTCGCTGCAGCCGTCGGAGCCTCAATCGCTCGCGAAGCTCGAGGCCGCCGGAGGCAGCGAGTGGGCCGTGGTGGAGGGGATCGTGGTCGCTCTCCTCCCTCCGAGCGGCCTCGTCTACCGGTGTCCGACGTGCCAGCGCCCGGTCGCGGGGGGGCTCTGCACTGAGCACGGATCCGTCCAGGGAATGGCGGACCTTCGGGCCCGACTGGTCCTCGACGACGGCCGGGGGACCGTCACGATGAACGTGGGCCGTCCGGCGACCGAGTCGCTGTGGGGGGTTACGCTGAACGAGGCCCTCGAGCGTTTGCGTCGCTCGCCCGATCCGTCGTTGCTCGAGTCGAGCCTGGCGGAAGAGGTCGTGGGACTTCGCCTGCGCGCCCGGGGCCGCGTGTTCCCGGACGACTTCGGCCTCAACCTGTATCCCGAGTCCGTCGAGCGCGTCGGCGTCGACGTTCCCGCCCGCGCGCGGGAACTTCGGGCCCGATGGGAGGGCGATCGTGGCGCTCCGTGAGCCGGCGTGGCGTACGTTCGCCGCGGAGCTGAACGCCGCCCTGCAGGAGGAACGCGGGACCACCGAGCGCGCCGCGACGTACCTTCTCTCCCCGTATGGAGCCCGGATGAACCGGGTGCTTCTCGCGGGGACCCTCAGTTCTCCCGAGACGATCGGCAAGGACCCGTCCCAGCCGTTCTGGCGCACCCGTCTGGTCGACCCGACCGGGACGATCCCGGTGACGGCCGGAGCGTTCCAGCCTCGGGCCATGGCCCAGCTGCAGGCGGTTCCGGGCCCCCGGACCGCGATGGTCGTTGGGAAGGTCCACCTGTATCGTGGGAACGACGGGACCGCCTACATATCGGTCCGCGCGGAGGGATTCCGCACGATCGACGAAGCGACGCTCCGCGGCATCTACGCCGATGCCCTCGCGCAATCGCTCGACCGGCTCGACCTCGTGCAGAAGCTCGTCGGCGACCCGACCCTTGCGGACGACCGGTTCGACGGCCGGCCCGCCGCTTGGATCCGGGCCGCTCGGGAATCCGCTCTCCGATACCCGACGGCGGATCGACCGGGCTACCGGGCCGCGCTCCGGGCCGTGCTCGAGGTCGTCGAAGGAACGCGAGCCGTGCTTCCCCCGGCGTCCCCCGCCGCGGCCGAGGTCCGGGTCGTTCCCGCCGAGCCTTCGATCCCACCCCCGCGCACGGCCCCATCGGCGGAGGAGCGAGCCCAGGAGTCAACGTTTCTCGACCTCCTCGATGAGCTCGTGGACAATTCGAGCGACGGCTACGCCGACCTCAAGGAGCTCGTCCAACGGCTCGCCGAGCACGGGATGTCCTCGGAGATGGCGGAGGCGCTGCTCGACCGGCTCGGGGAAGAGGGGGTCGTGGAAGAGCCGATCGTCGGGCGACTCAGGCGCGCGTAGGCTCGGCACCGACCGGCTTTGCCATCACGACGTTCGTAGGGGCGTAGCCGAGACGCTCGTAGAGCCGGATCGCGCCCGTGTTGAAGCCGAAGACATGGAGCGAAATCCGATCGAGCCCGAGCTTTCGGACCATCGGCTCGATCGCGCGCATCGCTGCTTCGGCGTAGCCGCGGCGCCGGTGCGAAGGGTAGACGATCAGGTCGTAGACGAACGCGTAGGGCCGGCCCCCGGGTTCCTGCCGCCGGGCGAACCAGATTCGCCCCACGTCCTCGGAGCCGACGCGGATCGCGAACAGGTAGTGGTCGGGCGTTTCGAGCCCGCGGGGGAGGAGTCTCTCGACCTCGCTTCGCGCTCGTTCCTCGGACGCCTCGGCGGTCCACGAGCCGTCCCGCACGTGGTCGCCGGCGTACTCCCGTATCAGACGGTCGAGGTACGGCGCGAGCTCTTCCGCTCGTAGCCGGTCGATGCGAACCGGAGCATCCTGCGCCATCGCTCTTATCGGGAGGT
>JAJYUO010000039.1 GCA_021792485.1 Thermoplasmata archaeon | reverse complement strand
AGGCCCGGTGCGGAGTAGACGAGCTCGCTCAGCGCCATGCCGAAGATGTAGCTGGGACCCTCGACCGGCGACGCGACGACGACGTCCTGGAACTTGAGGTCGTTGCGGTAGTGGGTCAGGTCCGACTGAAGGCCGGTGCCGATGCTCAGCATCGTCAGGACCATCCCGCCGGTCACCCCGAAGGCGTAGTAGGCGCCGTGCGAGGCGATGTCGATGAAAAACAGGAACGACAAAGGAGAGGCGAGGATCGAGAGGAGGTAGAGCGGCTGCGTGCGGATCGGCACGAGGCCGTTGATCTGGACCAGGGCGAAGATCGATCGCGCGCGGTGTCGTTCGCTCATGGCCCGTCCCCCGGTTCGTTTTCCTCTTCTTCGATCCCGACGAGCGGGCGCCCCACGATCTCCAGGAAGATGTCCTCGAGCGAGACCGGCCCCAAGGAAAGGCGGTGGCCGTGCTCGAGGCCCCAGCGCGCGAGATCGCGGGCATCGCTCTCTCGAGCGAAGACGAGGTGGCCGCCTTCGATCGGCGTCACGCGGCCGTACGGACGCAATGCCTCCACGTCGATCGGCCCTTGGATCGTCACGCGGTACGGATACGGCATGCGCGCCCGCAGCTCCTCGGCCGTGCCGCTGAGCATGACCCGGCCCTTCTCGATGAGCGCGAGACGGGCGCTGAGCGCCTCGGCCTCGTCCAGGTAATGCGTCGTGAGAACGATCGTTCGATGCTCGCGGATCGCGTGCCGTATCGCGTCCCAGACCTGGCGGCGCGCCAGGGGGTCGAGGCCCGTGGTCGGCTCGTCCAGAAAGAGGAGCTCGGCATCGGAGGCGAAGACCATCGCGACCAGCGCCCGCCGGCGCAGGCCACCCGAGAGGTGGGAGACGAGGGTCTTGCGGTACGGCTCCAGTTCGAGCTCCGAGAGCACGTCGCGGGTCCGCCGACGCGCCTCGACCGGGTCCATCCCCCGCATCTTGAGGTTGAGATAGACGACCTCCTCGGTCGTGAGAAAGTAGAGCGGACGGGATTCCTGGGGGATGCAGGCGATGTGGGGGCGGATCTCGCGAGCTCGCGTCCGCACGTCCAGGCCCAGGACCTCGAGGTCACCGGCGGTGGGTTCGAGCTGGGTCGCGGCGATACGAACGAAGGTGGTCTTCCCCGCACCGTTCCGCCCGATCAGCCCGAACGTGATGCCGTGCGGCACCTCGAGGTCGACCTTGGACAGCGCGTAGAGGTGGGCCGGCGCCTTCGGATACTGCTTGTCGAGGCCGCGGGCGCGCAGGGCGAGGTCCATCGCCGGGAGGGCATCGAGAGAGGCTCATAACGGGGACTTCGACGCCGAACCGGCGAGCGCTGCCCGCGCCCGTTCAGCTGAGGATCTCGTCCAGGCGATCCAAGGCGACGCCGCGCTGGATCTCCTGGGCGATCCGCCGACCCATCGAGAGCCCGGGGGCGACGTAGTCCGAGTACGGGCTCCCCGATGTGAAGAGGTTCGTCCCCGCGACGATCCGGGTCGAAATCTCGAAGACCTTGAAGTCGAAATCCTCCGTCATGATCCCTTCGAGGCAGAACGGCCCGACCATCCCGCCAAAGAGCTCGATCGAGCGCTCCACGATCCGGGCGGCGGCATCGAAGACCTTCGGGAGCAGCGACTCGCGGAGCACGACCGGCACGTTGCCGGTGACCACGAACGTCGGCCGGATCCCGGCCTTGAGCAGCTCCTCCTGGGCTCCGAGCTTGTAGAGCTCGTCGATGTTGGCCTCGTCGCGCCGGTCCATCCCGAGGAGCTCGAGCGAGCCGTGACCGGCACGGTAGCCACGGTCCGACAAGGGAGAGTAGAAGAAGTGAACGTAGTACCGGGTCCCGAGCACGTACTCCTGGATGACGTACGGTCCGGTTGGTCGGAAATCCTTGAGCGACTCCCGGTTCTTGGCGAGGAAGAACCCCTTGCCGCCCTTCGCGCCGTAGTACTTCACGATCGCCGGACCATCGACCTCGCTGGCGTCCTCGAACCGTCGCGGCATGGAGACGTGCGCCTGCTCGAGCCACTCTCGCTCCTTGCGGCGATCGGATTCCCATGCGATCACCGCACGGTTCCCGAAGACCGGTACGTCCATCTGGGCGAAGCGCTCCGGCCCGAGGTACTCGACGAACGAGCCGTGGGGGATCACGATCGCGCCCGAACGCTTCAGCTCGGGAGCGAGGGTCGGGAGCTGGTCGACCTTCGGCACCGAGAGGAACCGGTCGGGCCGCGCCAGCGGGAAGGCGTCGTAGTACCGGTGAGGGGGACCGATGGCCAGCCCGATGGTCGAAAGTCCTTCTTGCCGGGCGCCGTAAAAGATTTGCAGCGACGAATGCGAACAGAGGGTCGCGACGGAAGGCGTTCGGCCCGCCAGTCCTGCCCGGCGGTCCTCCGAGGAGAGGCGTATCCCCATAGGGTCGCCTAGCGAGCGACCTTCTTATCGATTGCGAGCCGGGGCCCGGCTGTGCCCGGAGTCAGTCCACCGCGTCCGGATCCTCGAGCTCCCAGTACCAGCGCACCTGGCGCCGGCCGGAATCCGCGATCTTCCGCCGGAGCTCGGGATCGATCTCCGGGTTCCGGATGAAACGCCGGACTTCTTCGGGCCGATCGAGGCGGAAAAGAGGTTCGCCGCTCGAGCCCCGTGGGAGGCCCTCGACCTCTTCGAGAGGATACCGCCACTCCTCCTCACGGCGTCGGATCGCGACCGCGCGACTCCCCGGAACGCGATGGACTCCCGCGCGCTCCGCGGCCCGGTGAAGCTCGGCCGCAGTGCGCTCGAGCTCGCCGGCGATCTTCGCTTCCTGCGAGCGCAGGCGCGCGAACCGGTCGACGAGATCGGCGAGATACTTTTGGTCGGGGGCCGGCACGAGGCGGAATTCCGGGCATCGCGATTGGAACTCGCACCGACGGCACTGCCGCCCGGGACTCGGATCGAATGCCTCCGATCGGATTCCGTCGCTCACCTCGCCGAGGCGATTGTAGAGCGCGTCCAAGGAGTCCTTGGCGCGCGGGGGCGAACGGAGCGACGTCAGCGAGCGGAGATGATAGAGCGTGAGGCCCTCGACAGGGTCCGGGTAATTCTTCTCGACGAGCACCTGATACAGGGAGAGCTGGTCGGAGCGGAGCGCTTCGTCGTGCGAGAGCTCTCGAGAGGTCTTGTAGTCGAGGACCTCGAGCCCTCCGTTCGTCGTCCGATCGATCCGATCGATATAGCCGTGGACCGGGATCCCGTTCCAGGTCGCTTCGAGGTGCTCTTCGACCGCCACCGGGGTCGGCGGGCGTTCCGCGAGCAGCCGGTAGTACCCAAGAAGAATCTCCGCGCCGAGAGCGCGGTATCGCTCTTCTTCTTCGCGGCTGGTGTACCCCTCGCTCGACCAGGCCCGGCGGTAGATCTCGAGGACCTCCTCCTCGGTGCTCGTCGCGGTTCCGCCGGCCGCGGGACGGCCCGATGCGTAATGGTCGAGGGTGCGTTGGCTCTCCTTGCCCCCGGCGCGTCGGACCACGGGCACGACCATCGGACGAACCAGCTCTTCGAGAGCGGCGTGGATCGTCCGTCCGAACGTGAAGTAGCCCCGGGGAGCCTCGGCGAGGTGGTCGACGTACAGGAACTTCCAGCGGAGCGGGCATTCCTGGTACGTCCGCGCGGACGAGTAGCTCAGCGTTGGAACGGCGGCCACCGTCTATCGCGAGCCCGGGCGGGGTTGAAAGCGCTTCCTCCGCCCGTCGCCGTCGGGCGGGGGCCCGTCCGACGCCTAGTGGCCCAGGGCCGAGGCGTCGACGTCGATCTTCTCGGGAACCGCCGCTGGGGAGGTCGCGAGGTTGAGGCGCGCCTGCGGGTTGGCGAGGTTCTTCGGCAGGCCGAGTAGGTCGAGGAGCTCCTTGTAGTGATTGCGGATCGTCACCGGGGTCACGTTCGCGACCGCCGCGATCCGGTCCTGGCTGCGCGGCTCGCCCATCAGGTTCGAGGCGATGTAGATGATCGTCGCCAAGATCCCGTTGGGAAGAACCCCGCTCGTCGAGTATACCTGCTCGACCTGCTCGAGGAGCTGGAGGACCTTGGCACGCACCTCCTTGGAGAGGTTGAGGTCCTGCGTGAACCGGACGAGGTAGTCGCGCGGCTCGACCGGCTTGAGCCCCAGCTTGAGCTCGCGGGCAAGCAGCGTGTAGGCGCGCCCAACCTCAATCTTGGTCGCCTTCGAGTGGGTGATGATCTCTTTCATCGTGCGCGGAACATGGCACTGCCGGCACGCCGCGTAGACGCTGGCAGCAACGAGGGCAACGATCTTCTTTCCGCGGGTCGCCTTGTGCTCGAGCGCGCGGCGATAGATGTAGGTCGCCGACTCCTTGACCTCGCGCGAGAGGCCCAGGACGCCCGCGAGGCGATTGAGCTCACCCAGCGCTACCACCAGATTGCGCTGGTGGGTGCGAGCGGCCCGCAGGCGGTGGTTGAGCTTGCGAAGGTGGTAGAACTTGAGGGAGGTGTTCCGGGACAGGCTGTTGCCCTGGAAGTCCCGGGTCGGTACGCCGATCTCGCTGAAAAGGCCCTTGTCGGGCATCAGCGGCGAGATGACGGGCCCCCAGCCGCGTGCCTCGCGGCCGGTGTCCTCCTTGCTCCCCCGCTGACCCCGGTCGCTCACGAGGGCGCTCTGGTCGACCACGAGGCCGCAGTCCGCGCAGACGATCTCCCCCCGGATCTCGTCCCGGATGAGGTGGGTCGACCCGCAGTTGGGGCACGACTCGGCGACCGGGGGCGTGGGAACGCCGGGAGTCGGCTCGAGGGCCGGCATCCGGGCGACCGAGCGAGGGAGACCCTTCGGAGCGTTCGTTCTCGGGCGAGTAGCCTTGGGAGAGGAGGGATTTGCCTTCATAGGGAGCCGAACGAGCGAAGTGCCCATATATAAGCCTTGGCCACTTCGCTGTATCATGTGTAATTACAAACCCTACAAGTCCCCTCGGCGGAGTTCTCGTCAGGACCGGGCCTCCCGAGGCCCCGCGGCTCAGGCTCACGCTGCTTTGACGACGAACGAGCAGCCCCGGGTCGCGTGGCGGGTCGGATCGGGCTTGGAGACCTCCCAGCGTCCTCCCAGGCGATTCTCGAAGACCGTTCGCAATAGGCAGGGACACATCACGCGCCCGATCTCCGTGGAGCCGTCGGTGCACGCAAAGCAGTTCTGAACCCGGAACGTCAGGGGACGCGTGCGCGTGACTTCGAGACGGGCCCGGGTGTGGGCCGTGTAGTACTGCGCCAGGGCGGAGCCGACCTCCTCCACAGTCCGGGCGTCGATCCCGTCCGCGATCTGGCGCCCGAGCTGCTCGGCGATCTCCTCGATCATCCCCGGGACGCTGAGGCGGAGCTCCCGGACGCCGGTCGCCTGCATCCCGAGCGTGGCGATCTCCCGTAGGCGGCGGAACGGTTCTCGCTCCCGTCCTGCGATGACCGGCAGCACGGTCATGCTCGGGCTCTCGATCTCCACGAGGCGGGTCTCTCCACGGACTCCGGGCCCCCATTGGCGCTGATGGTACTCCCGGCTCAGATCCACGACCGCCGGCGCGGTGGACCATAGGGCGATCTGCTCGTCCCGGGCTTCGCGCGAGGTCTCTCCTTCGGCCGAGATGAGGACGAGGGCCCCCGCGCGGTCGACGACGATCGACCGATGCATCAGGGGGCGCGTCGCATGGCGGACCTCGGCGAAGTCGAGGTAGTGCCTCACGCCCGCAAGGTCCGGACGGTAGATCTCCGTCACGATACGCACACGGATGCCCCGTTCGCTCGCGTCCCGTAGCGCTCGGTCGACGCCGCCGGCAGCGAGCGACGCGAGCGTCGCGGCGCTGACGGTCATGAGGATCTGACGCTCCGCGACGCCGAGTCGCTTCTCCAGGAAGCGGTTCCGCTCCTCGCGTCCCTCCAGTACCGTGAACTTCCGTCCGTCCGTCGCCCCGAGGAGCTCCCGGGTCTTGAGCCAGCTCGCGACGACCCGGTCCCGGTCGCGCTGGAGCCGGCGCAGGTTCTCGGCCGCCTCCCGGATCCAGCGATCGACCAGTTCCTCGGGCGGCAGCGCGGCGAACCGCCGTGGGCGCGTCGTGGTCTCGTGGAGCAGGCCCTGGTCGATGAGCTGCTGGATGAAGCGGTACGCTTCCACGCGGTGCATCGCGGTGAGGCGGGCGAGCTCGCTGGCGGTCTGCGGGCCTCCGTGTGACGCCGCAAGGTAGAGCCGGGCGCCCTTGTCCGGGATGCCGTGGGCCGTCAGGAGCGACCGAATGTCGCCTTCGGGCGGGGCCATCGGAGGAGGGCCAGGGTCCGACGTGATAAAAGAGGGTTCGGCGGCGGCGGGAGAGAAGACGATAAGACGGTTACAGGGCCGCCTGGAAGTCTTCGATCGTCAGCGAGTAGGGCGTCTCGGGACCCGAACGTTCCCTGAGCACTTCGCGCGCGAGCAGCCAGTAGACCGTCGCGAGGGCGACCCGCCCCTTGTTGTTCGCGGGAATCACGAGGTCGACGTTGCGGGTCTCGTTGTTCACATCGCAGAGGCCCACGACCGGAATCCCGATCGAAACGGCCTCGCTCAGCGCCTGCTGGTCGGTCGCTGGGTCCGTCACGAAGAGCACCTTCGGCTCAAAGTACTCCGCGAGGTTCGGGTTCGTGAGGCACCCCGGAACGAACCGCTCCGCGAAGGAGACGGCCCCAATCGTCTGCGCAAAGACCCGGACGGGCTTCTGGCCGTACTGCCGCTGGGAGACGACGAGGATCTTGTCGGCGGGGATGCGCGCGAGAAACTTCGCGGCGATCCGGATCCGGCGGTCGGTCTCTCGGATGTCGAGGACGTGCAGCCCGTCGAACCGAATCTTGTGAATGAACCGGCGCATGCTCGCCGACTTCTGTTGGGTGCCGATGTGGACCCCCGAGGTCAGGTACGTCTCCTCGGGGACCAGAAGCTCGCCGGGAGCGGTGTCCTGCCCGTCGGAGGCGATCATCCGCTCCTCGGCCAATGTCTCCTCGTCCGGCATCGGTGTGCTAGGCTCCGTGGGCGCGGGCGAGACGAAGGAGCTCATTTAGCTTTGCCACCCGCTCTCCGCCGAGCACCCCCGTCTTGATCCCGCGGGCCCCGATCCCGAGGGCGACGTGGGCGAGCCACGAATCGGGGGTCTCGCCGGAGCGGTGGGAGGCGATCAGCTGGGCCCCGTGGGTCCGAGCATAGTCGACCGTGGCGAAGGCGCCCGAAAGGGTGCCGACCTGATTGATCTTGATCAGAACGGCGTTGGTGGCTCTCACCTCGAGTCCCCGGCGCACGCGCGCCTCCTGGGTCACGTAGATATCGTCGCCCACGATCAACGTGCTCCTCCCGACCGCGGTCGAGAGCTGCGCGAACTCCTCGAACGCCTCCTGGTCGAACGGGTCCTCAAGGTAGCGGATGCCGTAGCGCTCGACGAGGTCGATCACGAACCGGACCTGCTCGGCGGGATCCAGCGAACGGTCCCGATAGCGGTACCGCCCCTTTGCGAAGAACTCGCTGGCCGCAAGATCGAGCCCCGGGTGAACCTCGATCCCGAGTTCGTCCCGAGAGGCCGCGCAGGCCGCAACCAAAATCTCGAGGGCGTCGACGCTTCCTAGGGGAGCCACCCAACCGCCCTCATCGCCTCGGCCCAGCGCGGCGGTAGGAAGGCGGCGGCGAAGCTCGGCTCCGATACGTCGGTGGACGTCCAGGGCGGCTCGGACCGACTCATCGATCGTGCGGCCCTCGGCGAATGCGATGAACTCTTGGAACTCGGGGCCGCCGATTGCGTGCCGGCCCCCATTGAGGCAGTTCCCCACGACGGCGGGGAACCGGGTCCCTTCCACGCCCGGGCGGCGCAGCACCTCGTACAGCGGGCGACCGGCCTCCGACGCGGTCGCGAGAGCGTTCGCGATCGAGACGGCCGTCGCGGTATTCCCACCGATCTCGGAGAACTGGGGCGTCCCATCGACCTCGGTAAGCCGCTGGTCGAGACCGGCCTGGTCGCGCGCGTCGAGCCCGATCAAGTGGGGAGCGACGCGCGACCGGAATCGCGAGACCGCCTCAGGGACTCCCCCCCGGGGGAAGGCGTGCACCTCGTGCACGCCCGTGCTGGCTCCGCTCGGCGCCCCCGCGCGTCCCGTGGCGCCGCTCTCTAGCGAGATCGTCGCCTCGACGGTCAGGTTGCCGCGAGAATCGAGGATCCCGGCGAGTTCCGCCGCGCGGATGGCGCTCACGGCCCCTCCACGAACTCAACGAGGACCCCTCCGAACGCCGAGGGGTGAGCGAATCCCACGCGACGGCCCCTCGCCCCCGGCCGCGCACGCTCGTCGACCACGCGCTCGCCCGCGCGCTTCAGCCGCTCGAGCTCCGCGTCGACGCTCTCCACGCGGAATGCCACGTGGTGGATCCCTTCTCCGCGGCTCTCCAGAAATCGCGCGAGCGGAGAGGTGGGGGATGTCGGACAAAGAAGCTCGATATCCGTCGATCCGAACGGGACGAATCGGACGCGAACCTGCTGGCTCGACACCTCCTCGGTCTCCGCCGCCCGTCCCCCGGAAAGCGCGGTCCAGGGGGCGGCCCGCGCCTCCAGATCCCGCACGGCGATTCCAAGATGGTCGAGCTGCACGGTCGCTCCGCTAGAACGCCCGGGAGGGAGGCTGTTCGCCAAAGATCTCCCTCCAAACATCCGCGATTTCCCCCAGCGTGGCTCCCGCGTTGACCGCCGCGATCACGAGCGGGAGGACGTTCTGCGATGTCCGGCTCGCCCGGGCGAGCGCCTCGAGGGCAGAGGTGCTCCGCACGGTGTCGCGGTTCGCCCGCCACTGTCGGATCAGCGATGCCTGACGGCGTTCCTCCGCGGGAGAGATCCGCTGGCCGCGGACGCCGGGACGTTCGGAGGGGAACAACGTGAACTCCGGGTTGCCTTCCTCGAAATCGTTGACCCCGACGACGACCTCTTCCCGCGTCTCGCGGAGTCGCGCCGTCCGGTACGCCTCGCGGGCGATCTCCGCCTGGAAGTACCCTCGCTCGATCGCGACAAGACTCCCGCCCAAATCGTCGACTCGCGCGAGGTATTCCCGCGCTTCGGACTCGATCGCGTCGGTCCGTCGCTCGATCTCGTAGGAGCCGGCCAGCGGGTCCACCGTGTTGGGAATCCCGGACTCCTCGGCGATGATCTGCTGCGTTCGGAGCGCGAGTCGGGCCGAGGCTTCGGTCGGCAGCCCGATCGCCTCGTCCAGAGCGTTCGTGTGGAGGGATTGGGTGCCTCCGAGGACCGCGGAGAGCGCCTCGAGGGTCGTCCGAACGACGTTGAGCTCGGGCTGCTGGGCCGTCAGGCTCGAACCGGCGGTCTGCGTATGGAAGCGCAGGTGCATCGATCGGCCGCGCCGTGCTCCGAAGCGCTCGCGGACGATCGCTGCCCAAAGGCGCCGCGCGGCACGGAACTTCGCGATCTCCCCAAGGAAGTCCCGGTCGCTCGAGAAGAAGAACGACAGGCGCGGCAGGAACTCATCGAGATCGAGCCTCCGCGCGCGCACGGAGTCAACGTACGCGATCGCGTTCGCGATCGTGAACGCGACCTCCTGCGGCGCCGTGGCGCCCGCCTCGCGCATGTGGTACCCGGAGACGCTGATGTAGTTCCACTCGGGCATCTCGCGCGTCGCGAACTCGATGAGGTCGGTGGCGAGGCGCATCGACGCTTCGGGTGGATAGATGTACGTTCCTCGCGCGATGTACTCTTTCAGGATGTCGTTCTGAACCGTGCCGCCGAGCCGCGCCCGGGGGACTCCGTTCTTCTCGGCAGTCGCGACGAGGAGGGCAAGGAGAATCGGGGCAGTGGCGTTGATCGTCATCGAGACCGTCGCCCGATCCAGGGGGATCCCGGTGAACAGCGTGCGCATCGCCGCGAGGGAAGGGACCGGCACCCCACACCG
>JAJYUO010000038.1 GCA_021792485.1 Thermoplasmata archaeon | reverse complement strand
ATCGCGACCGCGAGGAGGTGCGGCACGACGAAGCCGAGCGCGTGATAGCCGGCCCGGACGCGAAAGAAGCGGCCGGATCGGTTCCAGCGTCGCTGGAACCGGATCCAGTCCGCGACCTCGAGCTCGAGACGGCGGCCGTCCCGGTAGGTGTGCTCTGCCCAATAGCCCGGAACCCCGGGCGGCTCGACGTCGTGCTCGGTGTGAACCCGGGGATCGGACCAGGCTTCCCAGCCGGCGAGCTTGATCCGCTGACAGAGATCGGCCGAACTGTTCACGGGGAAGCTTTCGTCGAACCCGGAGACCTCTTCGAGAACCGGCCGTCGGACCACCGACAGGTTCGGGAGGGCGTCCGTGGGCAGAGGAGCGGACTCGAGATTGGGATCCCGCTCCGCATTGCGACCGACGAGCCGGAACGACCAGCGGTCCGGTTGGAACGGGGTGGCGTACACCCAGACGAGATCCGGCCGTCGGTGGTAGATGACCGCGGGCATCACCGCTCCCCAGGTCGGATGGGCCCGCAGGTCGTCGGAAAGCTCCCGGAGTAAGGAGGAGGGAAGGCGGTTGTCGTCGTCGACGAAGGCGACGAATTCCGCTCGTCCGACCTTCCAGCCGATGTTCTTCGCGCGCGAGATGTATGCCCGGGGACGAGGGTGGACCGTCTGGATGGGCAGATCCGGGAACGCACGCTCCCAAGCCGCCGGCTGCGCCGAATCGTCCACGATGACGATCGACGCCACGGCTGCATCCTGCTGCCGAAGGTCGTCCAGCAGAGGGGCGAGCCGCTGGGGTCGCTCCCGCGTCGGGATGACGACATCGACCGCGGCCGGGGGGCGCTCCGAGCCGGCCCGGCGGACTCGCTGCAGCTCTAGGACCGGTGAGGCGGGCGCCGAGCCGCCCTCGGCGCCCGCCGTTTTCGCCACGATCACTCCCCCGGAGCGACCTGGGGGACGGGAGATCCCACCCGCCGGTAGGTCAGGAACAGCCACTCCGATGCGGGCCAGGAGACCGGGCGATCGGAGATCCACTGGTCCCATCGGCGGAGCCGACGCGATCCGCGCGAGCCGATCGAACGGAGAAGGCGGCGTGGGTCGAAGGGAGGGGAGAGCGTGGAGATCCCGCGGACGTCCTCCCGGGCAAAGGCGGGGGATAGGACGCCATCCCAGTCGGACGGTTGGCGAGGATAGAGCGCAAGCGGGTACTCGATCCTCCCCGGGGGAATGGTCCGTAGGGTTCGCGCCGCCGCGGCCCGGGGTCGTCCCCGGGCGAGCTCCCAGAGGAGGGGAGTCCACCCGGGTCGGTTCAGGGAGGTAAAGGCAAGGCGCCCGGCCGGCCGGATGAGGCGGGCGAGCGCGCTCGCGATGGCACGCACCTCCGGCTCCAGATCGAGGGCCCCGAAGGCACTGAACATCCCGGCGAAGTACCCGTCGGGCAGGTCGGATAGCACGCGCGCGAGCTCGACGACCGGTCCCTCGCGGAGCTCGAGCCGGCTGGCCCATGCCGCTCCTTCGGCGGACGAGCGCAGGCGCCGAAGCATCCCTCCGGAAAGATCCACGGCCACGACCCGGTGTCCGGCGGCCAGGAGTCGCCTCGTGTGGTAGCCGGTGCCCGGACCGATCTCGAGGAGGGGATCCCGGTCCTCAAACGCGGCCTCCGCGAACGCCGAGACCCGATCCTTCAGGTAGACGTCGATCGGATGCGCGGAGACCCGGGCGTCGTAGAAGTCCGCCGCCGCGTCGAACTCGCCGCGGATGCGCTCGACGTCGGTTCGACCCGACGGAATCCACCCGTCCTCCGGTGCGATCAGGGCGAGCGCGGAATCGGATCCGTCGAAGTATCGAAGGCAGGTCTGCGTCCCGTACTTCTCCTCGAACAACGCTCGCACGAACGCCGTCCTCGGTCCCGGCTCCACGAGCCGGACGAGCCGTCGGCCCCGAGCGCCGTCGGGCCAGGCGAGCTCGACCTGGCCTTCCCGCATCGCCCCGGAGAACCAGGCTCCCGCGTCTCGTGTCGGCCGCACGTAGACGGTCGGTCCCTCCTCCACGTAGAGCAGCCGCACGGGGGGGGCGTCGGAGTAGGCGAGCTCGATCGTGCGCCGATAGGAACCGGGGTCCGGCCCGGACCTGCGGTCCCCGGGGCTCGGGGGGATCATCGATGCTCGCGCTCGCCCTTGGGCGCTGGCCAAGAGACTCCCCCAGGGTAGAGCTCGCCGATCAGCGACACGACCCTCGGGGTCTCGTACCCGGCGCGGGCAACCACGCGATCCTGAGTCCGGATCCGCTTCACTCCCACGAAGGCGTGCGAGACGATGATGAGGTAGGAGTAGGTCTTCATCGTGATCGCAAAGATCCCCCCGCGCGGCTCCAGGAGGATTTTGAACGTCCTCCGTTCGGAGATCCAGCGGTGCGTCACGCCCGACCTCCTGCCTCTACGAGGTTCCCCGAGCGCAGGCCCCGGCGCGGTGCCGATGGACCCCGTAGCCCGGATGCCTTCGCCACGGCCAGCGAGGGGCGGGGGCCCCATCCCGTCGCCGGGCCATCCCCCCGGCACGGGAAGTGCCCGCGGAGAGTGATCCTCATTCCCTGGCCCTCCACCGACGCGCACCTTCCGGTACGTAGCGCAGGTCCATGACCCCTTCGAGGTTCGAGCCTGAGTATCCGCACTTCGGACATACGATCCGATCGGGGCCGACCGCCCGGTCCAGGGCAGTCGCGCATCGGGGGCAGGCGAGGATCTCACGGGTTCCCGGCACCGCTCCGTCGAACCCCCCTACCCTCTCAAGGATGGCGAACCGAGTGGGGAATGCGGGAGCCCGGGGGAGCGCCTGACCGAGGTGGACGAACCACGGAGCGGGAGCCCTTCGGAAGATCGCGTACTCCTCGAGGCCGGTGACGACCTCGGAGACGCAACGGAACCCGGCCTCGGAGGCGGTGCGATGGAAGTCCGCGCGGCGCGAGACGAACGAGGGAAGCGGCCCCGCGTCGACCCTCGTGCGATCGGTTCCGAACGTGAACGACGGTCCGGCGGATCCGGCGTTCGGCCCGAGCGCTCGCTTCAGATCGTGCACGATCGTGCCGAGCGAGGGCTTCGGGTTGTACGATACGACCAACCGCCCCCCGCGGCGCAGGACCCGGGCCGCTTCGCGAAGGGCGGCCAGCGGGTCGGCGAGATGGTGGTACACGCGCACCATCGTTCCCATCGTGAACGCCCCGTCGACAAACGGGAGGTGGTAGAGATTGGCGGCGATGCGGTAGGAAGGATGGTCCGGTCCCACCGAGGGCAGGCGCCGAAGCTGTTCGAGATCGAAGTCCAGCGCCACGGACTCTCGGGAGGCCGCGCAGCTGTGCATCCACAATCGACCGAACCCGGTTCCGATGTCCAGCAGGCGCCGAGCGTCGCCGGAGCGGAGGGCGTCCGAGAGCACCGCGCCCTCGACCTCCGTAACGCGGGATCGTCCCACCCAGCGACGCGCGAAGTCGTAGCCGGAGTAGTCGACGACTTCCTCGCGAACCCCCCCGACGGTCATCGCCGTTCGGGCCGGTGCGCCGGCGAAGCAGGGAGGCGAGCGTAGGGGCGGTCGTCCGCGCGATCCGGGCTGGGATCGACTTCCCCGTACCTCTCTCGTAGCCGCTCGAACCGGTCCGTTGCGAGGACGAACCGTCCTCTCTGAGTGATCGTTCGGAAGGGACCGTGCCCGAACGCGTCGCCTCGAGTCCGGCGCGATCGGCGGAGGCCGACGAGCTGCAGGTACGCCGTCAACGGCAAGAAGACGAGCGCGTTGGCGATCCGTATCGGCCCGGGCGCGCCGAGGGGCTCGCAACTGGCCGGATTCCGGGTACGGTCCGCGTACAGCCGAGGGATCTCCTTCTCCATCCACGGCGCCCGGAGGAGAAGTCCCTGCAGGTAGCCGTCCCCGATGACCGCACGCACGGTCAGGGCCTCGCGAGCGAACAGGTACCCTCGCGCCGACTCGAACTCGCTCAGGGCGCGCCGGTCGTCCAACACGTAGTTGACGCATAACGCGGGCGCGCCGCGGTCCTCCCCCTTCAGCCGCCGGATCCTCAGGACGAGGAACGCCATGGCGAGGAACCACCACGTCGAGCCGGCTCTCGTGACGATGAACAGGTCGAGGTCGTCGCCGGGTTCCGGTTCGCCGTAGGCAACCGATCCGCTGATCCCGAGGCATCGGATCCATCGCTGAGCGAAGCCGAGCGGCCCGAGCACCAATCGGTTCGCAGCCTTCCAGTGCGCTTCTCCGAGCGCCTTTCGATCGGCCGACTCGACCCCCGTGATCCCGGGATGAAAGGCCCGCTCGTCTTGAACGCGGGCAAGCTCGGGGCGCTCTTGGAGGAATCGCGCGAGATCCGAGGCCGTCAACGGAGCCTCCGAAGGGAGGAGGGAGGCGAGGTCCCCGAGGTCGACGCCGGTACGAAAGTTTGCGGCGACGCTCAGCAGGGAATCGACCTTCCGTTCTACTCTTTCGGCGGGATCCTCGAGACGGTCGGAAGTCCGGACGCCCCCATGCGTCGGCTCCGACGCGGACGACCGGATCCTCCTCCAGTGTACGTGGTCCGCGCGCGGCGGCAGGCGGTCCCACAGCGCCAACAGGTGGCTGACCACCTCCCAGCCACCGAGGTGGAGGAGGTGCCGGACCCCCCGGGGTCGTCCGAGGGCCGACCGGAGCGCCCGCATCGCGCGGGCCGGGTGTTCCGCAAGGTATCGAGGAAAGGTCGTCGGTGCGCGCCCGAGCAAGCCCCGGACCTGCGCGTCGCCGAAATGGATGCGCCGGTGTTGGCGGACGAAGTCGGAGGCGGTCCGGGGCACCACGACCGAAACGAGACTCTCGGGGGCGTACCAGCAGCCGCCTTCGTTCAAGGAGAGCCACACCGCGAGAAACGAGCCGTCGTTGATGATCCCCTCTCGGAGGGGCGCCGGGTGGGGTAGGCTCAGCAGCAACAGCTCGTCGGAGAGATGGGCTCCTCGACCCTCGGACAGCAACTGGAGGTGGAGCTCGTGGTGAAGCTCCCACATCCAACGCATCGCGTCGGTCCAGGAGCCGCCATCCTCGATCGTCACGATCGGACGCGCCATGACCGCGTACGGAGCTCTCCTGCCTTCGGCGCGGCTAAGGAGCGTCGACACCGCGCCCGGTAGCGCAACGGCATCGGAGTTCAACAAGACGAGCGACTCTCCCTCCGCCCGCCGCAAGATCTGATGAATCGCCGCCGCCTTCCCCCGTCGCTCCGGCTCCACCACGAGTTCGATGCGCGTGTCGGCTCGCGCGAGCTCCTCGCAGATCTCGACAGTGCGATCGGTGCACCCGCTGGCCACGATCCAGATCCGACTCCACTCGTAGCCGCTCGGCAACCGCTGCTCCAGAAGGGACCGGACCGATCGGGCCACGCGACCCTCGTCGTTGTGGGCCACGACCCCGCCGGCGACCCGCCTCGGACGGGGGAGCGTGGACCCGGGCCGGCCAGCCGGAGCGGCCGATGCGAGCGCCATCGACGAACCCCCGGCCGCACTGGAAGGGGCCCCCAGCGACGCAACCGAAGCGGTGGCCGGTGACCGGAGGAGAGCCGTCTCTCGATAGAGACCCGGGGGCGGGTCGGCCCGGCAATCGGGGCGAGCTCCCGAGGACCGCGCCGCGAGGGAGGGTGACCGACCTCGGGGTCCTTCTCTCGTCATAGCTCCGTGTCCGAGTAGATGAGGGGCGAGGGACGCTGGCGGATCCGCCGGGTCGTGACGGCGACCACAAGCGTGATCGCGGTCGCGGCACCGATGACCGCCGCGACGTCGAGCCACGGGATCGCCGTGCCGGCGATCGTCACCACCCCGATCACGGCCCCGTAGGTGATCGTCGGGAACCCGCCCGCGGTCGGCCCGATCATTACCGAAATTTCTGCCGAAGACGGGGAGAGGAGGGATAGGCGGGGCGTGGCGGTGACGTTCTGTGTCCCTTCTGGGCCCGCGGCGACCGCCCGGCTGCCCACGGCGACCCGCTCGAGCGGCACGCCGCTATCGTTCGATCGAACGCTCAGGAGCCAGCCGGGCGTTGTCGATGCCGCCAAGCGATCAAGCGACGGAGACACGGGGCGGGCAGCGAAGCCAAATTCCAAACGGTCGCCCGCCGATACCCACGTCCAATTCGCCACGCCCACCTCCACCGATACGGCGTTCCGATCGCCGGTGGCGACCGGCAGCGAGTAGGAGACCGTGAGCAGCGGGTTTCCCATGCCCCCGGATACGATCGATGCTTCCGGCGCGCGGGCCGAGAGGACGATGGCGTAGTCGCTGGCCGTCGACGCGTTCGTCCACTGCCACGTCGTTCCGACGAGATCCATGCTAGCGTTCACCGAGCCGTTCGGCGCGATCTCGGCGACCGAGCTGAGCCCGAACGTGAGGCCGGAGGCGTTCCACGAAGCTCCCGAAACCGATACGAACGGGCTCCCGAGCGGAAACTCGCACAGAGCGACCCCATTGCTCCAGGAGAGCGGAGGGGGCCCCCAGCTCGCGGCCGCCGTTCCGGAGAGGACGAGCGCGCCCGCGATCGCGGAGACCAAGAGGGCCCCGGGCAATCCTACGATTCTCGCGAGACCGATCGGTCGTGCGCTGCGAATGGGTCGGCTCGAAGGCATGCGTGCGCACGTCCGTAGAGCGGACCGGCTCACTCCGTTTTTGGTTCAGCGGCAGAATCGTTGGTTCTCGCCCAGCGCCGTCAGGACCGGAAGAGCTCGGACCAGACATCCACCGTCCGGTCCACCCACGGGTCGGGCATGCTCTCGGGGTAGGTTGCGAGGACCCGGACCACCGTCCGAGGATCGACCAATTCGAATGTTCGGAACCGACCCCGCCGGGCGGCGCGGACGATATCGCTGGCCAGCATGCGGCGGAGGGGGATCGATAGCCGACCCTCGCTCAGGGCCGTCCGACGCGCGAGGTCGGGCACCGTGGAATGCGGTTGTTCGAGCAAGGCGACCAGGATGTAGCGAGCCGACCTCGACAACGCGAGCCGCAGCAGGTCGCGATCGACGAACGGCACGTTCGCTAGGAAGTAGTGGTCGCGGTACCCCTCGCGCTCCCGATGGAGCAGACCGGCCCGGGTCAGGCGAGCCAGGTGATAGACGGTCTCTCCCCAGCCGAAGCTGGCGATCCGCTGGGCACGCCGGGCCCCGATCCCCGGGTGCCGGCGGACGATGTCATACAGAAGTCGACGCTTCGGAAGGTCGAGGAGCTCTTCTCCTTCCATCAGTCACCGTTGAGAGGGTATCAGCGTGCTCAGGAGGCTCAGCACGGCGACGAGAAGTACGAGCCCGAGGATCGGGAGCGAGGCGACCGTCCAGCTCGGAGCTCCGAGCGGCATCGCCCCCCAGGTCCAGAGTCCCCCTAACCCCGCTAGGCCCGCGTTCGACGCCGCGACCAGAAAGAAGCGAGACTCGCCCGATCGTCGCCAAGCGAACAGGGGGAGAGCGAGATTGATCAAGGAGAGCCCGACGATCAGGACCGCTAGGAACAGTTCGGGGAGCCCCACGAGCGTCGATAGGGGACTCTAGGGTGATAACCCGTTCGCGGCCAGGTCGAACCCGGCCCGGGACCCGGTCCGCTCAGGGGGAGACGATCGCCCCGGCGCTCGGCGGGGCGGCCGTAGCGGGCCGCGTTCTCCACAGTACCACCGCACCGAAGACGAGGGTGGCGAGGTACACCCCGAGCAGGGCATCATACAGATAGCGAATGTCGCCGCCATAGTACGTCACGCCGAACAGGTACTGCGCGAACGCCGATGCCGACGAGAACCCGACCTGACCGTACGTGGCAATCACACCGAGAAATATCACGACGATCAAGAGCGAGCCGATGACCCCACCCTTGACCGCGAGGCGGGAGCCGAGGACGAGAAGCAGCACGGCCCCGACGGCGTCCGCGATGCCGATCACGAGGATGACCCACCAATGGAAAAAGTAGCCGCTGACGGTGCCGAAGTTGGTCCTGAGGTTGTTGTCGGTGAGCAGCATCACGATCGTAAGAGCCAAGGCAACGAGAAAGAACCCGGCGTAGGCGCGGTACAACCAGGCGGCCCGGTCGGTCGCGGTCGCCTCGGCTCCTCGTCCTTGCGTCGGCCGATCGGAGGGAACCGTCACGGAAAGGCCTAGGACCCACCCCTCCGAACGGTTTTTGGTTCAACGGCGAAATTCGGTCCTGCCGGCGGGGCTCTGAAGACCCTCCCCCGTCGCCGGGGAGGCCATACGACAAGGTTCTCCCGAAGGGAGGCAAGCCGTACCGGCGGAAATTCGGTCGCAGACCCCCGAGAGGTGTCCTCCCCGCGGAGCGGAGCCCGACCGGAGCGACGCGAGATCGGCGCCGATGCGCGCGTACCCCGGTGGGTCACGTTCCGGTTCGGTGAACGGAAACGGTCGAGGACTGGGGGTACTCACGCACGGAGCGAGGTCGCAGGATCTTCATGTCCGGGATCGTGGGCGAGAGCTGGGCTGGAGGATCGCCCGGACCGGCTCGGATGATGTGCGTCGTGTCCGGCCCGGCCCCGCCCGGTCGCCCGGTCCCATCACTCCATCGACACGTCCGACTTCAGATAGGCACGCGTGGCCAATATCAGCATGAGCACGGTCTCGACCGCGAGGACGAGCATCTCGATCCCGTCGGTCGCGTTCAGGGTGCCGACGTAGCCGTCGCGCGCGGTGTTCGCGATGTAGGTGAGCGGGTTCGCCCACATCAGGACCTGGATCGGGTACGGCAGCGACGAGGTGTTCTGGTAGAAGACGGTCGACGCGAAGTCGACGAAGAAGAGTACCAAGATCTGGATGCTGTTGTAGGCGTTGTTGGACTTGACGAGCGCGGCGATCCATAGCAAGAACGAGCCGAAGAAGACCGAGCCGAGCGCGATCGCACCGAAGGCGACGAGCCCTCCGACGATCGTGAGGGTGTTCACGCCGACGAGCAGGGAGGCGATCACCAGCATGAGCGCGGCGCCGCCGAGGCCGAGGAGAAGGGACGTGAGCATGATCCCGAAGAGATACTCGGTGCGAGTGAACGGCTGGACGAGGAGTTGCGCGAGCATGCCGTACCGGCGATCGGCCCAGAGGATCCCGCCCGCGACCGCCCCGGCCATCACCGCGTTGAACGCCATGATCCCTGGCGTGAGAAAGTGGAGATACGAGCCCACCGAGCTCCCCGACGGTATGAACGAGGCGAAGCCGTACCCGAAGAAGACGAGGTACATCGCCGGCAGGCCGAGCAGGATGATGAGGCTCCCCGGATCGGTGTTGACCCGGATGTTCCGGTAGATCAGCCGGAAGATGTTAGGGGCGGCCAACGGCATCCCTCCCCGCGTCGATCGAGTGCAAGAAGACGTCCTCGAGCGTGTTCGGGCGGACGGTCAGCCACTCGATGTGGACCGAGAGTCGCTGCGCAAGTTCGACAATCTGAGCGAGGGCGCCCTTCGGGTCCCCGACGAGCAGGACGGCCTGGTTCCCCTCGACCGTGACCGTTCCACCGTCCCCGAAGGCGGCGCGGAGCGCGGGGTAGAACCGCGAGGCATCCGACGCGTCCACCGTGAGGTCGATCGTCTGCTTTCCGATGTAGAGGCGCTTCAGATTCGCCACGGTGTCGAGCGCCAGGATCTTGCCGTGATCGATGACGGCGATCCGGTCGCACAGGTAGTCCGCCTCCTCGAGGTTGTGGGTCGTGAAGACCACCGTCAGGCCCGCCCGGACCCGGGCCCGGATGAGGTCGAGCAGCGAGCGCCGCATCACGACGTCGAGGCCCACCGTCGGTTCATCCAGGAACAGGATGTCCATGTCGTGAAGGAACTCCCGCGCCACCTGGACCCGGCGCTTCTGACCACCCGAGAGGTCCCAGGCGCGCTTCTTTCGGATCTCGCCGAGCCCGAACTGTTCGATCAGCTCCTCCGCGCGGCGGCGGCGTTCGCTGGCCGGCATTCCCCAGAGGCGGCCGTAGATGTCGAGCCCGGTCTCGACCGTGGCGAACTCAAACGACTCGCCCTGCTGGACGACGCCGATACGCGCCCGGATCCT
>JAJYUO010000037.1 GCA_021792485.1 Thermoplasmata archaeon | reverse complement strand
CGGCATCTACACCGCGGCCCTCTTCTTGCTGATCGCCATGATCTACCGGAGGTCCGGGAGCTTCTCCACAAGGGGCCTCGTCGGGCTCCAGTCCCGTGCGCCCGTCCTTGCCGGGCTCTTCACGGTCACGATGCTCGCCTCCATCGACGGTGCCCGCAGCGTCCGTGAGGGTAAGCGGGCTGTTCGAACTGAACGGCAGTCCGTTATAGTCGCCGGAAACCGTGAAGGTGACGGAGGAACTCGTCGTTCCCATCGTCCCGTAGACGGCCCCGGTCACATCGAACGTCGCAGTGACCGTCCCCTCTCCACTCACGAGGGCTACCAAAGCGGGATGCGTACCGATGCTGATGCCCGCGCCAGGGGCGTAGGTCAGGGTAAATACGTTTCCGTTGAAGTTGACCTCCGCGACCAGCGTGCTTGCAGTAAGGACTGTCCCAGAGGCATAGAAGTCGGCGAGGTATGCTTGGCTGTCGGGAGGCGTCAACGCCGCGCCCGAAGTGGAGGCGGCATTACCCGCGGTCCCGGTGGGTACCGGGTCCGTGAACGGCAGGCTAACGGCCGCGTGGGTCATCTGCGTCCAGCCGAGCGTCACAGACCAGAACGTTCCGGCCGGGTCGTTCGGCATCTGGAACGAGCCCGCGAGCGTTGCCACGGCCCCACCTGGCGCTGGGGCCGCTCCGACCGACGTGAGCGGCGTCGCCGCGAACGTCGTGAACGCCGTCCCATTCAGATAGACCGTCACCTCGACCGGCATGTAGTAGGAACCCGAGCTACTGCCGGTTCCCGGTCCGACCGGCTCGGTCGCCGGCGTCCAGTCGAACTGCACCAGCTCGTTCGGGAAGGCCGTCGCCACCCCGGACGGGTCCGAGCCCGTGAGGAGAGTGATCGTCGTGCTTCCCGTTACGGTGAACGTCGCCGAGAGGGCCGGCGTCGTCGTCCCCGCCGGGTCGAACGAGATCGTGTAGGTCTCCGGAGCGATCAGGGGTACCGTGATGCCTGCGGTCAATCCCCCAGCAGACGTGGACTCCGAGGTCGAGAGGTAGGTCGTGCCGAAGTAGACGTCGTAGTACGCCTGCGCCCGCAGTCCGGTCGCCGTCGCGGTGATCAAGGTTCCCGTCGGCCCCTGGAGGGGGGAGAGGGTGAGGGTCGCGGCCACGCGGTACGATGTCGACAGCGAGGCCGACGCCGTCGCCGTGGACACGTAGAGGATGACCGAGTAGGTGCCGGCGGGCTGGCTGGTGAAGGAGGCGAGATCGTAGGCGAACGCGCCGGTGGTGGCCGAAACGCTCGGCGTCTCGTGATCTACGCCGCTCGACGTCGAGATGTTGAGCGCGTACGTCGGCGAGCCGGTGGTGAGCAGGCCGTAACCGACCGCCCAGGCCGTACCGGACGAGTCGGTGGCGACCGCGATCGCGCCCGAACCCACTGAAGCCCCGGGGCTCGAGACGACGACCGGTAGCGTGCCGAGCGCGGCGCTCGTCGGCTGCCCGTTGTAGACGACCGCGAAGTTCGCTATCCCTTGCGCCGACGGGACCGTGAAGGAAAGGTACAGAGCGCCGCCCGAGCTGGCGGTGCACACCGTCGGTGAGGTCGCGGAGCACGAGCCGGTCGTCGTTCCCTGTCCCGAGAGGATCGTCGCGCCGATGTACTCGTTGTAGTCGAGCGATATCGCCGGGCTGCCCGAGTACAGCGCGGTCGCCGTGCCGGGGATCAGGTTGCTGACCGCGAGGTGCTGGGCCGTATCGCCGACGAGGAACGACGCGTACTCCGACTCGAGGATGGTCGGCGCACCGATCGACAGGTAATGGTCGATCGCGTTCGCGTTGATCGCGATGCCGGAGGAGGTGCCCGTCGTGCCGCTGCTTCCCAACCCCGCGTACGCCGCGGTATAGGTGAAGATGATCGTGCCGTTCGCCGCCGGGAGGAACTTCCCGCTGACGGCGTTAAGGCTGCCGGAAGCGACCGTGACGACGGCACCGCTCGTTCCGATCGAGCCGAGGAACCCGTCCGTGAACGAATACGACGTTCCCGGAACGAGCCCATAGGCCCAGACCGTGATCGTCCCGCCCGAGGGCAGGTACTCCCCGCCGAGCGCGGCTCCGCTCGGATCCGTCGCTTTGTAGACAGTGTCTACCGTGATCGCGACTGGGACCGAGTAGAGCCCACCCGAGGCATCCGCCGCCACGGCGTTGTAGGAGCCGGCTGGCATGGCCGGCAGGGTCGCGCCGGCCGGGAGTTCCGCGAAACCGAGGCTGCTCGCCGTTGCGGTTCCCAGGACGACCGACCCCGCATAGAACGTGATCGTCGCGTCCGCCGGGAAGTTGTAGGCATACGCACTGATCGCCGTGCCGTAGGAGGCCGTCGTCGGGCTGATGGCGAACCCGAGGGCGCCCGGGTTCGGGCTCGAGACGAACGCCGCGTCCGGGAAGACGTACGTGGCCACGCTCGTCGTGATGCTCATCGTCTGGGGGCCGCTGTGCGCGCTCCCGATCGATGTCGCCGTCGTCGCGGTCACCGTGAACGTTCCGTCCGTGCCTACCGTGGCGGCGGCGTGCGTGGTCTCGGCGGCGAGCGGCGCGCTGATCTCGATGGTGCTGCTGGGGCTGGTCGCTGCCGCGATCGTCGAGCCGGCGGTGAAGCCGGTACCGCTGATCGTGAGGGCGCTGCCGCTGACTCCGCTGAAGTAGACGGGGGAGACGGTGATCGCCGGCGCGACGGTGAACGTGGAATCCGCGGTAATGCCGACGGAAGCCGCCGTGGACGGTCCGGCCGTCTCTTGTGCCACGATCGAGTAGGTCCCCTGCGCCAGGGTCGGAACAACGAAGCTGGCCGTTGCGGGCAGGGCGCCGCTCGAGGTCGTCGTGTAGGTGCCGAGGACCGTCGATCCACCCGGCTGCGCGAGGAACAGGGAGACCGTGGAACTTCCGTCCCAGCCGGTTCCGGGGGTGATGGAGGCTGCCGCCCCTACCGTGACCGATCCCGGGGATGCGAGGCTCGGAGCCGCCGTCGTCACCGTGATGGGCACGGGGCTCGTGTAGGTGTAACCGGTTCCCGCACACGGGGCGCTAAGGGAGCCCGAGTCCGTGGCTGCGACATAGTACGTCCCGGCGCCGGTCACGATGCTGCTGCCGCCGCCGAGGGTCACGATCTCGTTCGAGAGCGTGGTGACGCCGCCGGCAAGGGTGACCGAGCCGATGGAGGTGGAAGTGGCGAACGTGTTCGTCGTGCTCACGCAGAATGCGACGAAGGCTCCCGAGCCGAAGGTGGCTCCGTTCGCGGTCGCGATGGTCGACTTGATCCCGCTGCTGTAGGTGTAGACTGTAGGGTTCAGAGTGAGGCTGAACGGAGCCGTCACGGGGGGAGCCGCGCCCGCGGCCGGCGCGGGAGCTGTTGGGGCAACGGTCGCCCCTCCCGCGGCGCCCGTCGTGATCACGACGAGCATCGACAGCAGGAACATCGGGACCACCATCGCGGCGAAGACCCTCTTCGCGCGGCTCGCACCGTTACTCATCTGGGACATCGAACGCAAACCCTCGGAACGGGAGGTATTCTCCTGGTACTTTAACCGTGAGAACGATTCGTCCTGGGCCGGAATAGGCCCGCGAGGGCCGAACTCCCATCGGCGCAGGATGCGCGGAAAGGAGGACGCCAGCCCATGCCTCCCCTCATCCAGTTCATCTCCCCTTACGCGGACCGCACCCGCGCGCGCGGTTCCAGCCAGCATCAACCGTTACTTGGCTGGCTCCAACTAGGATTGCCGACGGTTGGTTCGGCGACCTACCTACCGTAGTCCCGGGGGTGAGCGGACCCGGACCACGCGTCCCGCCGCCATCGGATGGAGTTCGTAGACCTCACCTTCCGCCCACGCGAACGCACGGAGAAGTGGAGGCGAGGTCGCTCGGAGCAAGGCTCTCAGAAGAGCCCGGCCACTGGCGATGAGAGCTCCCACCCTAGGGTGAAAAAGGGAGCAGAGGGAAGGAAAGGGTTGGTCTCACGGTGGTGCCCCCTTGCGGGGGCACCCGGTACCATTCCACGCTGTGGAACCCTCGTTCTAGGCCCCGCCGGTGCTGCCACCGCCGCTGCCGCCGCTCGAAGGAGGCGTGGAGCTGCTCGAGCTCGGTCCCTCGTATGCCTTCGCCGGGTGTCCGCCCTGTCCGCCGCGCCCGCCGCCGCGCACCAGGAGCACCGCCGCCAAGGCGAGGGTGATCACGATCAGCGCGATCGCCGCGTAGAGCAGGTAGACCGCCGTGTTGACCGCGCTCGCGCTCGCCGGCGACGTCGGGATCTTGCTCACGGCCACGCTCAGGTTTCCCAGGCTCGTCTGGACCGTCGCGATGCCACCGCTGATCGAGGTGACCGTACCGCTGATCGTTCCGACCGAGGTCTGGATCGACACCACGTTCCCGGCCACCACGTTTAGCGTCCCGTTCATCGACGTCACCACGCCGTTGACCGACGTGATCTGGGCGCTGATGGTCGACAGCGAGGTCGTGATCGTCCCGATGCTCGTCTCGATCGTCGCCACCGTGCCCGCGACCGAGGTCAGCGTCGCGTTGATCGCGTTCAGCGTCGTCGTCATGTTCCCGAACGCCGTCGTGATCTTGACGACCGCCCCGTTGATGCTCGTCACCGCCGCGTTGAGTTCCGCGATCGGCACCTTCAGCGTGTTGTTGACCGCGGTCGTGATCTCCGCGATCTGGCCCGGGGTGACTCCCGTCAGGAGCGCGCCATTGCCGCTGACGAGCTGTGCGAAGTTCGCGCCCACGCTCGTGTAGGAGGTGGTGGTCGAGCCTCCCGTCCCACCCGTCACGGTCACGACCGTCTGCGTCCACTCCAGAGTGAGGGCAAAGTACGTTCCCGGAACCGAGTTGGGCATCAGGAACGAGCCCATGAGCATTGTTCCGGACACCGCTGCCGGCTCGGTGGTATACGCAGTCCCGTTGAGAAGGACCGTCACCTCAACCGGCGACCCGGCAGCCGGCGCTGTCCCGGGGGTCCACGCGAACGAGACCAGCTCGCCGGGGAAGGCCGAGGCCGCGTCGGTGCCGCCCGAGGTCAGGGTGAACGAACTGCCCTCAGCTACCTCGAAAGAAGCCGACGCTGCCACCATCGTGGTTCCCGAGATGGCCAGCGAGACGTTATAGAAACCGGGCATCAGGGTGGGAACGGTGAAGCTCGTGCTCCCGATGGATCCGGACGAGCCTGCCTGAACCTGGGTCACCGGTACCCCAGCGAGGGTCGCTACGGCGCCGTTGAAGTAGAGGTCGTAGTAGCCGAGCGGCATCAAGCCAGAAGCGGTGAACGAGGCCGTGCTATCGATCCCTCCGCAGGAAACGGTCGTAGACGTGCACGTTCCGGGCTCGTTTCCTGTTAGCGTCAGCGCTGCGGAAATCGTGTACGTCGAGGGCGTCGGGTAGATGAAGCCCGTGGCAGTGGCCGTCGACTGCTCCACGAAGATCTGGTAGTTGCCGGCCGGCTCGAGGGTCGTCAGGATAGTAGCGAGGTGGCTCGTGTCGACGAAGGCCCCATCAGTCAGTGCCTTAGAGGCAGTAAGTACCCCTGTGTACTCAGCCCATCCGAGCGTTACCGGCGAAGCGGCGGTGTCCAGACCCACGCCCACCGCAGTGTAGCCGGTTCCCAGTGTGTTCAGCACCAGGATCAAGGACCCGCCCGTGACGGACGAGCCCGCGGTCGACACGACCACGTACTGGGTCGCGAGCGCATTGGCGACCGTGCCTCCCGCCGACGTGATCGCGACCGAGTAGACACCGTTCGAGAGCGTCGGGACCGTGTACGAGAGCGAGCAGGCCCCCGCTTCCGTGGTGACCGAGCAACCCACGGTTCCGGGCGGAGCGGTGGTCTCCGCGTTGATCGTCGAGCTGGGCGGCGAGCCGAAGCTCAGGATGGTGGTGCCGAAGTAGGCGTTGTAGCTGTCGACCACGCCCGCGTAGACCTGGGAGCCGAAAGGCACGAGGTTCCCGATGGCCAGCGTCTCGGTGCCCCCCGAGGTGTAGATCGCGAAGGCCGCGGGCGTCGTGATGGACACGGCGCCGACCTGGAGGTATCCTAGGGCTCCCGTGAGGGTGGCGACGGTGAAGGAAATCGTCTCTGACGTTCCCGTGGTCGCTGCTGCGTATCCCGGCGTGTAGGTGAACATCGCGGTCCCGTTGACCGCAGGGTAGACCGCTGATCCGACCGAGTTGGACGTTCCGACGATCACGGCGACGATAGCAGCACCCGCGCCAAGTGACGAGTCTGTGGGGGCGTAGGTCGTCCCCGGCGTCAGTCCGAAGCCCGCCACGGTGTAGACCCCCGTTCCGGGGAAGTACTCGGCGAACGCCGAGGTCAGCAGGTTCCCCGAACCATCGTAGACGGCGAAGTACGGCGTGACCGTCACTGGGCCGGTCGCAGCGAAGAGGCCCGCCAAGGGGGCCATCGCCGTGGGCACGTACGACCCTCCGCTCACCGCGGGGATGACGGCGGTGCTCGAGAGAGCGCCGTAGCCGTTCGCATCCGTCGTGATCGCCGGGAACGACGCCGGTCCGAAGGCGATCGTGACCGTCGAATCCGCGGGGAAGTTGTAGACGTAGGCGGTGACCGGGCTTCCGACGACAACATGCGATCCGGACGAGAGCGGGACCGTCGACGCGTCGAAAACGAATCCCAGCACCGTCGGGTTCGGTACCGAGACGAAGACCGCGCTCGTAAACGTGTAGGTCATCACGGCCGTCGTAATATGGACTGCTTCCGCGCCGCTGTTAGCGATGGGGATGGCGGCGACCGTAGTGACCGAAACCGTGAACGTTCCGGTCGATGAGACCGTCACGGCCCCGTGAACGGTCCCCGTAAGGACGGTCGGACTCGCACCCTGGGTGTAAATCGAGATGTCGCTGCTTCCCGCGGGACCGGGCGCGGAGGCGATGGTGTCGCCCGCCGTGAACCCTTCGCCGCTGATGGTCAGCGCAGAGGAGGCGGCGCCACTGAAGGAGATCGGGGACACGGTGATGATCGGCGCGATCGTGATCGTGGTGTCCGCGGAAACCCCCCCGAACGGCGATGCCGCGCTCGAGGTGCTCGGGGATGTCTCGATGGCGAAGATGCTGTAAGTGTCCAGCCCGACCGTCGGCACGGTGAACGACGCGCTCGCTGGGGCGCTCCCGCCGCTCGTCGTGGTAAAGCTGGTCAGCAGCTGCGTGCTGAGCGCCGTCCCGTCACCGTTGCTGAAGTACACCGAGACCGTCGCGCCGCCGTCGAAGTTCGACGCGGCGATCGCTTCCGTGGTCCCTGGCTGGCCAGTCCCGCTGATCGAGACTGTCGGAGCGTCTGCAAGGGCTGCAACGCCGACCGTCGTGATCGCTGCCCCTCCCGTGTACTGGGCTCCGGTAGCACAGCCGACGCTCGTCGAGGAGGTATCGCTCGCGACCAGGTAGTTGGCGCCGGCAGCAGGGACCGTGGCTGATGTGGATCCGGCCAGGGGCGTGATGGCAACATGGGCGTCGCTCAGAGTGGTAGCGCCGCCCGCGAGGTCGTAATGCCCCACTGGGCCGCCGGCAGGGATGCCAGTGCAGCCGTTCGAGGAGCTGATGTAGAAGTAAACGACGGAACCCGAGCCGAACGTTCCGCCGGAGACGGCATCGGTAACCGTGGGGCCGGCAGTAGCGGCGATGTCCGCCGCGAACGTCGCGAGCTCGGAGGTGATCGTTCCGCTAGCCGTGGGCGCTGCGGGAGCCCCGGAAGGCACTGCAGCCACCTGCGCCCCGGCTGTTCCTCCCACCGGCGCCGCGGCCGCTGCCGGCGCCGCGGCGATCACGACCGCCAGGACGGTCGACAGGACCATCAAGGCGACGACCAACATGCTCAAGGCGCTCTTTTGCCTGCTACTCGCGTTCATGGTGTTTGTTTGGGGCTCGCCTGCTCGTTCGCAGTCGGGCCGTTGGCTTCGGGAGCAGAATACCAAGTATAAAAACTTCGTGAACGAAAGGACCCGTGCCCATTGGACGGGTTGAGCGGATCCGCTACGCGGCCGTCTCCCGGAGGCCCCTCTCCTCTCCCCCACCCGAAAACGACCGGTACCTCCCTCCGTCCCCGTCCTTCCCATGGCGAGGACGGCGTGCCGGATCTCGCTCCCGCGCCGCCCACCTCCGCACCCCCTCGGTCTAGGTCGACGGCGGATCCCAGTCTCCTCCGAGACAGGCTCGCTGGGCTCTCCCATCGCCGCGGAGAAGGAAGCGAACGATGCCGTTGGCGAAACGGTAGAGCGTAGGTTCACGAACTCGACGGGTGCCGCCGGTGATGGGTGCCGCAGCTTCCGCATGGGCCTTTAACAGCGCGCGGTCGGCATCGATAGGAAGCCCGTCGCGAAGAAGGTCGGAGACAAGGGAACGGTCGAGGAGCCGGTGCAGAGCCCCGCGGGAGCGGGAGCACAACCAATCCTCGACCTCCCTCCTTCGTTCCTCTTTGAAGGGGATTCGGCCCGGGGTGACGACAACCTCCTGTGCGCGTGTGCGGGCGTCGTACGCTCTGGCCCCGAAGGGGCCGTCCGCCCAACGTGGACCGGGAACCGGCCCCCGCCTTCCCGTTTAGAGCTATTCTGACCGTACGTTCGCCTCCGCGTTCGCGTTCGGTGTTCAGGGCCGTTCGCGGTTAGACATCTAACCGTGGTTGGGGGGGCTATACGCGCGCGCGTAATGTGCGCGCGAAGCGAACGAACGAACGGAACCTCGAACTAGGAGGTACGGTCCAGACCAAGGTCTTCGCCGGGAGGACGGTCCGAGGTCCGGCAAGTTCAGGACCTAGGGTTCTCCCGAGCCGGGACCTCGAGGTTCGCCTCGTACGCGCTTATGAGCCCGACCGTGCCTGAATGGGCTGTAGTTGCATGCCGCCGTTGAGGAAGCTCACGAAAGAGCGCTTGCTGGCTTGGGTGACGCAGCTCGAAGAGCGGGCGACAGCGAGCGAGATCGCCCGGCGAACGGGCCACCCGAAGGAAGAGATCGAGCGGCTCGCGGCGGAGTGGAAAATCCGGCTCGCACCGGACCGGGCCGGCCTCGGAACCCCAGCGGGTCCTCGCGCGCTCACGGTCGGATCAGATCCGCCCAATTCGACCGATTCTAGGGAGGGGCCCGGCACTCTCGCTCCGGAAGAATACCTCGAGCAGCAAAGCCTTCTCGCGGACGCCGAGGCGATCGGGGCCGAGATGAAGATGCCGCTCGCCAAGGAGGACGCGGACCGGATTTCCTCATCGGACCTCTTTCGGCTCAAGCGGCTCTCCCGCCAGGTGGCGAGTACGGGGCCGGGGTGGCCTCTTCCGCGCCTTCGCCTCGTCGTCTCGGACATGACCGGGGGTGCGCACTACCTTCCTTTCGGTCCTTCATCATATCGGGGGGAGGCCAGGACATCTCCGCGCCACCGTTCTACCCCTCAGGTTCGCGGAGGCGCCGCCCGGGAGCGCAACGCGGCCACCGATAGGGGCGAGACCCCGGGCCGTCCGACTCGTCCAAGATTACTCGGCGCGAGGTTCCATCGAGGAATGAAGTCGAACCGGCCCAGAAGGGTGACATCACCATCGCGGCTGGACGACAGCGGACGGATCTCGTTCCGTGCGGCATCGATCACAACCGCGCCGAAGACCCCGACCGCGCCCGGACCCAAGCCTCTAGGTGGCTCGGCGCCCTCATCGCCGCGTAGCCGCAGGTAGGTGTCACTGACCAGCCCGAACCTCGCGGAGGATCGACGGCCCCCTCAGAAGAGGACCGCCCCGACACCGGCAACAAGGCCGCCGGCGCATTGCCTCCTTCGCCACCGGCCGGCCCCGATGTCCGCGAGCGCGAGGTGACCGTACCGGCCGCGACCTTACGCGCCGGGCTCCGGCTCGGTACCCGGGCCTCGCGCCGGGCGGGTCAACCCCTGACAGCGGATCGAGCTCTGGGTTCGAGTCGCTCTCCCGGAGCATACCTAGGTCCTGCACCTCCGAGTACGTGACCGAGGTAAGATAATCTGCGCGCTCGGCTTCCGGCCGGTATGACCGAAGCGCCCGACACCCTCCGGCATTGCTACCGCTGTGTCTACTCCTGGCGTTCGGCGTCGCCCCACATCCGCATGTGCCCGCGCTG
>JAJYUO010000036.1 GCA_021792485.1 Thermoplasmata archaeon | reverse complement strand
CCGCCGACGTCGAGGAGACCCCGACCTCCTACAAGCTGACCCTGGAGGTTCCCGGCATCCCGAAGGAGAACCTCGAGGTGACCGTCCGCGACCAGGTGGTCGAGATCCGAGGCGAGTTCACGAACGCGTCCGCGTCGAAGGACGCGAACTACGTCCGCCGCGAGCGCACCTACTCGGGGTACTACCGCAGCCTGGCCTTCCCCGAGCCGATCGTCGCGGAGAAGACCGTCGCCAAGGTCGAGAACGGCGTGCTGACCCTCGAACTGCCGAAGCAGAGCCCTCAGCCCGTCCCGACCGAGGTCAAGGTCCCGATCCAGTAGGCGGGACCCGGCCCGCGGGGACCCGCCTCCGGGGAACCGGGGCGGGTCCCCCCCAATTTCGATCCGAGCCGATCTACCCGAACCCGGGGAGGGATTTCTGGTCCTTCCCGGTCCCGGGGCGCGCGGGGAGCTTGCGGAGCTCCTTCGGACAATCGACCAAGCGGATCAGCGGCGTCGACTGCACGATGTACGTCGGCAGGCCCGTGTTCGGCTCGTTGCCGGCCCGCAGGATGTTCATGATCTCCAGGCGGACCTCGATCGTCGCGCCGTCCTTGAGCTTGAGGCGGAAGCGGCCGTCGCCCTCGATGGGAGTGTAGTCGACGACCTCCGCGTTCGATAGGTCCGGTGGCGGTCCGCCCGAGGCGCCGATCATAGAGCGGCCTTCGCCGTCGTGCCGAGGCGTTCGCGAAGCACCGTCCGCGGGTCCTTGCCCTCGACGGTGAGCCCCAAGGAGACGCACGTCCCGATGACCTGGTTCATCTTCTCCTCGATCGTCCGACCGAAGAGGTCGTCGCCCTTGGCCTCCGCGATCTTCTTCACCGCGGCGAGGGTGACATCGCCCGCGACCTCGGTCTTCGCCTTTCCGGAACCCTTCTCCTTCCCGGCCTCCTTCAGCAGGAGCGCCGCGACCGGCGGGCGGCCGACCGTCAACGTGAACTCCCGGGTCTGAGGATTGACCTTGACGATCACCGGCACGCGCATCCCCTGGAACTGCGCCGTCTGCTTGTTGATCGCCGCGACGACCTGACCGACGTTGACGCCGAGCGGCCCGAGGGCCGGGCCCAGCGGGGGCCCTCCGGAGGCCTTGCCGCCCTCGACGAGCACGCTCACCTCATCCGCCACTCTTCCCGCCTCCCTTCTCCAGCATGCGCACGTGATCGCCCCGTACGGTGACGGGGATCGGGACCACCGCCTCGATCAGCTCGACCGTGATCTCTTCCTTCGCCTGGTCGATCTTCTTGACGCGGGCCTTCTCTCCCTTGAACGGGCCGCTGATGAGTTCGACGATCGCGCCTTCCACGAATCCTTCGACCGTGACCTGCGGGACTAGGAGCGGCTCGACCTCCTTCAGGGTCGGATCCCCTTGAGCATCTCGTGGACCCCTTCGAAGCTCATTCCTTCGGCGAAGACGTAGCCGCGCAGCGCGCTCGGCACGAGCATCGCAAAGACGACATCCGGCTTTTCCTCGGCGCGCGCGAGCAGGGTGTCGGCGACCTCGCGCTCGTAGCCGCGCGACGTCTTGATCGCCAGGAGCGACTGGCGCGCGACGCAGGCGAGCGTCAGCCGCGCCGGGGTGCCGCCGGCTCCGCCCTTCGCCGAAAGGCGAACTTCGAGCCGGTCGCCGTAGCGGACGCCGACCGGGGCGGTGATCTCGAACGACAGCGGGATCCCCCCGTTCGCCGGGATCTCGACCTCGACGGTCTGGCGTCGGGCGAACAGCTCGATCGCGCTCCGCTTGCCGGGGGGAACCCAGCGGACGGGCCACTCGGCACCCTCTCCCGGGTACGTCGACGTGTAGCCGACCTCGATCGTCAGCTCGGCCGGTCCGCCCTCGCCCTTCGTGGTCGAGAGGACGGCGCTGAGGGTCGTGACCGTTCCCGCGGTCACCGGGCGAACGGTGTCGTCCGCGGCCTTGAGCGAAAGCTGCGTCGGCGCCGCGGGGCGGGCCGGCGCGGGAGCGGGAGGCGAGACCGACGGCGGTCCGCCCGGACTCGCCGGTGCCGCCTTGGGCGGCGCGAGCGCGGCGGGCTGTTCGGGATCGAGGAGACCAATCCCTTCCTCGTCCTGGTCGCGCGGTGGAACTCCGGCCATGCTGATTTCCGACGGCGCCTAGAGTCCCGCGAAGTAATTCGACCAGAGCCACGGCCCGGCGGCGGTGAAGAAGACGTAGATCGCGAACCCGGTGAGCCCGATGATCGCGGCGCCGGCGAAGGTGATCTGGAGGACGCGGACGTACTCCTCCCGGCTCGGCTTGCGCGCCATCCGAAGGATCCGACCGTACTTTCCGTGGCCGATCCGCTTGAGACGAGCGTCGAACTCGTCCTGCATCGTGCGCGCACGGTCGATGACTGCCATGGTCCCTCTCGGTGGGTCTAACGGACCCGGTCGATCTCGGAGGAGCTCGCCCCGGGGTGCGCCCCGAGAATCTGGGGGGATTTAACCCCGGTGACCACCAGCATGACGCGCAAGGTGTGCTGCATCGTAGGATCGATAGCCGCACCCCAGATAATCCGTGCGTTCGGGGCCAGGGCCTTCTGAACGACCTCGGCGACCTTCGCCGCCTCCCCGACCGACATGTCCGGCCCCCCGGTCACATTGACCAGCGCGCCCGTCGCGCCGGCGATGTCGACCTTGAGCAGGGGAGAGTGGATCGCCTCGTTGATCGCGTCCTCGGCCCGGTTGTCGCTCTCCGACTCCCCGATGCCGATCAGGGCGACGCCGCCGCCCTTCATGATCGTGCGCAGGTCGTTGAAGTCCAGGTTCACGAGGCCCGGCCGGGTGATGAGCTCGGTGATCCCCCGGATCGACCGCGCCAGCACCGAGTCCGCGACCTTGAAGGCGGTCTGGACGGGAAGGCGGGGAACGAGCTCGAGGAGCCGATCGTTCGGGATCGTGATGACCGTGTCCGCGACGCCCCGGAGCTTGTCGAGCCCTTCCTGAGCGTTCTCAGCACGAACCGCTCCCTCGGATGCAAACGGCAGCGTACACACCGCGATCGTGAGCGGGTCGTTGCCGCTCGCCTTCGCGGCCTGAGCGACGATCGGGGCGGAGCCGGTGCCGGTCCCTCCGCCGAGACCGCAGGTGATGAAGACCATGTCCGAGCTCTTCAGGAGCCCCTTGAGATCCTCGAGGGCTTCGAGCGCCGCATTGGCCCCGACGTCCGGGAGGGCGCCCGCCCCGAGACCGCGCGTCAGCCGCCGGCCGAGGAGCACCTTGCGGTTGGCGTGGACGGTCAGAAGGTGCTGCGCGTCGGTGTTGCAGGCGATCGTCTCCGCCTCCGAGAGACCGTCTTCGACCAGACGGTTGATCGTGTTTGAACCGCCGCCCCCGCAGCCGACGACCCGGATATTCACGCGGAGCGTCGCGAGCAGCTGTTCGAGCTCGGCGTCGTCGTTCGATCCGCCGGCAGAAGGCTTGGCGGCCTCCGCCTTCGGCAGGTGCGATAGGATTTCGTTGGCGAGCGGTCGCATTCGGATCGGTTCCTCGGCGGCGAACAGGACAGGGGCCTCTTATAAAGCGCTGTCCGATGAGAAACGGGGATTCCGTGGAGTACGCCCGCTGGGCCCCGATCTACGACCGGATCGCTCGGGAGTTCGGTTTCGATCTCGCGCACGAGCGCACGGCGGCGGAGGAGCTGAGGCGGCTCCTGCCGCTCCGAGCGCGGTCCCGCCCTCTCCAGAGGCTGCGCCCGAGGCTCGAGGGACGGGACGCGATCGTCGTCGGGCAAGCCCCGGAGGCGGGACCGCCCCCGGTCTGGCAGCTGGCGGTGCCCGACCTGCGGCCGGCGATCGTCGCCGCGGACGGCGCCGCCGCCACGTGCCTCGCCGCGCATTTCATCCCGGACGTGATCGTCACCGACCTGGACGGCCCGGTGGAAAGCGAGATCACCGCGAATCACCGAGGGAGCTTCGTCGTCGTGCACGCTCACTCCGACAACCGGGCCGCCATCGCCGCCTGGGTCTCCGAGTTCTCCGGGGAACTCGCCGGATCGTGGGCCGGCCCGCCCGATCCCGAGCTGATCGACGTCGGCGGGTTCACCGACGGGGACCGGGCTGCCTTCCTGGCCGAGGATCGGGGAGCGCGGAGGATCCTCCTCTGGGGATTCGACTTCGAACGAGTCCGGGAGGCAACTCCCGCCCAGGAGGACCGCAAGCGGGCGAAGCTCGGCTGGGCCGCCCGGGCCCTAACGGAACTCGCGCGCGCGAGCCCCACGCCGATCCTCCTGTGGCGTCGCGACGGGACGCTCGTTCCCTACGACGAGGGGAGATCGGCGAAGTCGACCAGATAGATCTCGTTCTGCCCGTTCTCGTACACCGGGACGAACGGCATCCTCGCAAACCACGCGATCGCCGCCGCGCTCAACGGCTTCGCCGCTCCCGAGGGATTGAGCGCGACGCCGACGTGCATCACCGAGTCGACGATCACGTAATCGATCGCATGCACGACGTACGGCGCCGGCGAGCGGATGAGCTCCGCCTGGGCCTCGGACCAGTTCGAGCCCGTGAATAATGCCGGGGTCGAGTCCCACGTCGCCTGGTTGTGGTCGAAGCCGAAGACCATGGAGCTCATCCGGTGGTCGCTCCCGATCACGGCGGCGGTCGGGACGTTCATCCCCGTCCACATCCACAGCCCGGAGTCTCCGACGGTCAGGCCCTCCTGGAACCCCCCGAAGTCCTGCTGCGGAGGGTAGACGATCGCCGCGTTCGCCGCCACGAGCACCAGCACGCCGAGGGACGCGGCGATGAAGGCGCGGCGACCGAGCCGATCGTCGGCCCGCGCGAGAAGGCGGCCGATCCCGATCGCCGCCAGGAGCCCGATGGGGATCATCAGGTACTCGACGAACCGGGACGCTGGGATCGCCTCGACGATCCCCGATCCTTGGGCGACGTACGACGCCGCGAGGACGAGGACCGTGCCGATCCCAAGCGCCATCGTCCACGTGACGGAGAGAGCCCCGAGACGCGAGACCGTCGGCGTCCGTCGGCTCCCCGCGCGCAGGACCCCAACGACGAAGATCGGGGAGAACCAGAGGACGGTCGCCGGGGTGGCGAGCTGGCTCGTTCCGGGGAGCGGGACGAAGATGACCGTCGTTACCCCGGCGGCGATGAGGACCGTCAGGAGGAAGAGATCGCGGGCGAGGGAACGTTCCGAGGGGAGGCCGATCCAGCCTCGGCGGAGCGGACGGAATCGGCCCCGACGCAGGGCCACGACCACGCCGCCGAGGGCGACGACGGCCAGCACGATCGCTTCGAGCGGGCCGAAACCGGCGAGCACCGTATGTCCGAGGCCGGGTTCGATGACATACGACACGAACGTCGGGGCGGCCACGAACCAGAAGACGAGAGTGGCAGTCGCCATCCCCGCGATGAACGCGAACTCCCGAGTCGGGAACCGGCGGCTCCAGAGCCCCGGGCGCCACAATTCGAGCAGGACGATCGCCCCGAGCGCGCTCAGCAGGAAGAAGAACGTGGAGAGGTGGTGGGTGAGGATGAGCCCGCCGGCCGTGAGGGACAGCGGCAGGTACCACCGCACGTCCCGCCGGCTCTCGACGAACATCCACAAGGCGGCGACGACCAGGAAGTCCCCGAGGGCGAGCGGAGCCGGGTGCGCGATCGAGAAGACCCGGGGCATGAACACGGAGGCGAATGCGGCTCCGAGCAGGGCGACGCCATCGTGCGGGAAGAGCCGGCGGAACAGGAGGAACATCGGCAGGAAACTGAGGGCGGCCACGACCGGGATGACGATCGTGAGCCCGGAGAAGACGCTCAGGCCCATTCCCTCGATGGCCGCGCCGGCCACGAGGTAGATTCCCGGAAAATCGGGATACGCGGTGCCCCAGCCCGTGTACGCCGCACCGGTGGGGATGTGGCCGGTCAGGACGAGGGAGCTTGTGATGCGGAAGTACTCCCCGGAGTCCGACCCGAACAACGAGAACGACAGGTACGGCTCGAGCGCGAGGAAGACCACCAAAAGCGCGAGGGCCCCGAGCCAGAGCAGGGTCTCCGGTCGGAGGTCGACGCGGCCGTCCCCGGTACGGTCCGTCGTCGCCATCCGAAGCCTGCGTCCCCCGCGCGGAGCCGTCCCGCTGGAACGGGATCCGGTCGAGCCAGAGGAAGGACCTCCTGCCAATAGCATTGCCGTTCGACGCGCCGCGGACCAGACGCCGGGTGGAGCGCCCCTGCGCAGAGGCGGTCCCGCGGGGCCGAAAATCGGCATGCTGAAATAGGGGAGCCTTGTGCGGTCGAATCCGGGGATCACGCATGCCGAGCCCTTCTCGGAAGAAATCAGGCGCGTCCCGACACGCCGCCCGCCCCGCGGCTCGAAGCCGACCGAAGCCTCGGCCGGCGCGTCCCGCCCCAAAAAAGGGCGCTCGAAGGGCGAAACCGGCGCGTGCCCGCGCGCCGCCGACGAGCGCGAGGCGCCCGCCGTCCGCTCGGCTCGCGCCGGCTCCCGAGCCCTCCCCGACGGCGACGATGGTCGTGAGCCGATCGCCTTCCGGTCGCAGCCACCTCCTCTCGCTCGCCTTCCTTCGCGACGGGGACGAGTTCTTCGCCCGGATCGAGAGCAACACCGGCCAGATCGCCGAATTCAAGAACCGGGCGCTCGACCAGCTGCTCACGCTGGTGGCCGGCGAGCTCGAAGACCTGCTCGAATGAAACGACCTACGCTTCGAGATGGGGATCGATCGCGCCCTTCTCGACCGAGGCCGCGCGCGGCATCGGCTTCGTGAGATCCACGAGCGGCACCTTGCGCGCAATCTCCTTCGCCATCGCCGAACAGCTCGACGGGGGGACGGGCCGGGCGGTGTAGCCGGGCAGGGCGAGATCGTAGGTGACGACCTTCTTCTCGGCGATCGTCTCCCACACGGCCCTCCAGATCCGGTCGGCGGCCTCCCGCTCCCCGATGTGGCGCAGCAATAGCTCGGCCGAGAGGATCTCGGCCACGGGGTCCGCCTTGTCCTGGCCGGCGTACTTCGGCGCGGAGCCGTGGACCGGTTCGAAGACGGCGATGCGGTCCCCGTAGATCGCCCCGGGCGCGACGCCCAATCCCCCGGCGAGCCCCGCGCAGAGGTCCGACAGGATGTCGCCCATGAGGTTCGTGGTGACGATCACATCGTACTCCTCGGGCTTCTTGACGAGCTGCATGCACATGTTGTCAATCAGCCGTTCCTCGGCGGCGATGTCGGCGTAGCGCGGCGCGACCTCCCGGAAGACCTCTTGGAACAGCGCCCCGGTCGCCTTCATGATGTTCGCCTTGTGGACCGCCGTGACCTTGTGACGGTGCTCGCGGCGGGCGAGCTCGAACGCGAACCGGATGACCCGCTCGGACGCCTTCCGGGTGATGATGTTGACGGTTTCGGCGGCAGTATGTTCGCGGTCGACCCAGTGCTCGACCCCCGAGTACAGCCCTTCGGTCGCCTCCCGCACGACGATCAGGTCGGTCTCGGGGAACCGCGTTCCCTCTCCGGCGATCGCTCGCGCCGGCCGGACGGACGCGTACAGGTCGAGCTGCTGGCGGAGGGCGACGTTGACGCTCCGGAACCCGCTGCCGATCGGCGTGGTGATCGGTCCCTTGAGGGCAATGCGGTTCTTTCGGATCGACTCGAGCACCGAATCCGGTAGCGGAGTGCCGGAGACCCGCAAGGTCTTCTCTCCGGCTTCGGCGACTTCCCACTCGATATCGACCCCCGTAGCGGCAACCACGTCGACGGCGGCCTGAGTGACCTCCGGTCCGATCCCATCCCCGGGAATCAGTGTGACACAGCGGGACATCGTACGAGCTCCACCAAAGCGAGGAGTGACGGAACTTAACCTCGCCGCGCGCCGGAACGCCGCGGCGTCGGGCCGCGGCTCTCGGATGAGCAACTATCACGCAATAATGTGATTTCATATATCCATCGGACTTCGTGTCCTCCGTGTTCGCCGTCGCCCACCCCGAAGTTCTCGCTCCCGGCTGGCTCCCGCCGGACCCGATGCACCGGGCCGGCGACGTCGCCGCCCTCGCCGAGCAACTGCGTTCGAGCGGCCCACCGTCGCTCCCTCCCCACCTCTGGGTCGTCGGAGCGGAAGGGAGCGGCACGTCGACGGTGGCCCGTCAGGCGATCCGTCGTTATCTCGCCGAGACGTTCCACGGGCGGTCCCCGGCCCCTCTCGTCCTCGCGGCCCGCCTGCGCGGCAGCCGGGGAACAGCGGCCGTCGCGGCCGCGTTCCTCAGCCAGCTCGACCCGGGGTTCGCCGCTCGGGGATTCGCGACCGCGGAGATCATGACGGGGTTGCTTCGCCGGATCCGTCGCGAGGCCCGCCCCGTCGTCCTGCTCCTGGACGATCTCGACAGCGGTAGCCCGCCGCTCGAGCCGCTGCTCACCCCGTTCCGCGCTCCCGAGCGCTACCTTCCGGAGGGGGCCGCCGGCCTTCCGCCGATCACCGTCGTCGTGGCGGGGCGGGCGGACCCTGCGTTGCGCTCGCGTCGGGCGTGGTCCCCGGCCGCACCCCTTCGGACGCTGTCGGCTCTCGCGGACGGAGAGGTGAGGGCGATCGTCGCGGACCGCTTCTATCGGGCCCTCGGGCGCGCCGGTCCCCCAGGGCTCGTCACGTCGATCGTCGAGCGGGCGCGCCAGGACGGGCGGGGCGCCTCCCGCGCCCTCGACCTCGTTCGCCGCGAACTCCTCGGCTCGTCGGCGTTTCGTCCGGACTCGCCCTATCGGGGGCGTCCGGACCTATCGAACGGCCCGATCGAGCGCTCGCTCCTGGACGCGCTCCACCAGCTCGCGCGGACGGATCCGGCGGATCTCGCCCTCGTGCGAAATCGGGAGCGCGAGATTGCGACCGCGCGCGGCCGGCCGCCGCTCGCCTCCACGACGCTCTGGAGGCGGATCCTGCGCCTAGAGCAGGCCGGCTACCTCCAACGGATCGTCCGTCTCGGAGGCCTCGGAGGGACGCGGTCCCTCGTGCGGCTCCTCGCCCCCGAAGCCGTCACTCCGCGTCCGATCGATACTCCTCGAGCGTCCGGGACGCGCGGCGCGGTGCCGTCGGCGGCGGGGGAGGCCCGGCCGTCGGCGTGACCGATGCCGCATCGTCGCTTCGGTTCGCCCGGACCTGAAAGAGGATCGACTCGGCCAGCCGGCGCGAGCGGAGGATCTGCTCGATCCGGTCGAGCGGAGCCGCGCGCAGCGACTCTCGATCGGCGTACCCGGCCCGGAATAGGGACCGCGCCCGAACCCGGCCCACGCCTCGAAGTCGGACCAGGTCGAGGAGCTCCTCGCGGACGCCGTAGCGCACGCGGAGCGCGAGGTCGTCGACCGGCCGGGCGAGGCGGCGCTGGAACCGCACGGCGAGCCGTCCGAGGCCGAAGAGGAGCCACTCGGCGTCATCGGCCTTCGCGTGCAGGTCGCCGGCGCCGATCCCGTACTTCGCCGTGATGTCGGTGATCGGGATCTCGGAGATCCACGCTTCGAGCACGCTCGCGGTCTTCAGCGTCGCCAAGTACGTATCGAGAGGGAGGGCCAGCGGGGGCTCCTCGGGCTTGACGAGGAGCTCTTCGGCTTCGTGGGTGAAGCGTTCGAGCAGTCCGGACTCCTCGTCGCGCTTGAGGAAGAGCGGCGGGAGATCCGGGGCTGCCGAGATTCCCGCCAGCAGCGCGAACGGGCCGACGCCCAACGGGGCCCGATCGAGCATCGTCCGCAGGACCAGCGCGCTCAACGGGTCGAGATAGAGCTCGCTCGTGAGCTGGCCGAACGGCGTGGCGCGAAGGATCGGCCCGGCGGCGAGGAACTCGTGCTCTTCGAGGAAGCTCCGCACGCGGTCCAGGTGGTCGATGAGATCGGCCCACGGGAGCGTGTGCCCGTAGAGCGTGCCCCGGAAGAATCTCTCGAGCTCCGGCTCGCTCGAGACCGCGCCGCTGGCGACCAGGGCGAGCAGATGCATGCGGAGCGCCGGCTCGGCGGCGAGCCGGCTCTCGATATCCTCCGGCGGGCTCGAGAGGTAGGTGTCGAGGTAGCGCTCCTCCTGCTCGGGGTCGCGGGCGACCAGCACCGCTTCCCCGCTCGCATCGAAGCGCGGCCGGCCGGCCCGGCCGCACATCTGCTGGATCTC